>NZ_NQYG01000120.1:0-4685 GCF_002878485.1 Pseudomonas sp. AD21 | reverse complement strand
CTGATGCACCCGATCCAACTGTAGGAGTGAGCCTGCTCGCGATGACGGTCTCACAGCCAACCAATTCCCAACTGACGCCACCCAATCCCACTGTGGGAGCGAGCCTGCTCGCGAAAGCGCTCTATCAGTAACAACAATATCGCCTGACCCACCACATTCGGTCGCAAACCCCCTTCCACATTTAATTCATGGCCAGCAAATCACTCCAACGGCCCAATCACCTGCCGATACCTCTCCAACCCCTGCGCCGTCCCCCGACTCAACCGAATCTCCAACCCCAACGGATCCTCCCGCCGATTCCCGCTCAACTGCCGCCAGCCCTTATCCACCTCCCAAACCCGCACCTGCACATCACTGACATCACTCAAAACAGCAACCCCATTCCCAGGCGCCGGCAACGGATACCGACTCCGCGCCTCAGCCACCGCCCGATACAACGTGTCGCCCTTGACCCACCACCGCACCCGCTGCAACGCCCCCGGCTGATCCGCCGCCGTACGAATAATATCCAGCCGAAACCCCTTACTGTCGCTACTACGCACAGTCAGAGCGGGCGGGGCGCTCGGCGGCTCATCATCCACGCCAACCTTCTTCGGCTCGGTCAACTCAACCCCCGCCCGCATCTCCACATCCCGCTGCAACTGATTCAACGCCCGCAACAAACCGTCACTCTGCTCACTGCTCGCCTGCAAATGACTGTCCGCCCGCGTCACACTGTCCAACCCCCGCCAGGCAATCAGACTCACCACCGCCATCAGCAAAATCGCGACCATCACTTCAATCAACGTAAACCCTTGCTGGCGCTTCATTGCAGGCTGATCCTTCCACTGTCATCACGCAGCACACTCAAGCGATTCAACCCATCCGACAACGTCAATTGCAGCGGCGGATTGATCCACTCAGCGTTCAGCACAACCTTCTGTTTCGGCTCCACCCGCACCTCCATCTTCGGACTCTGCCAGGTACGCGGCCGCAACTGCGGATCCTGCGCGAAATGATCAAACCCCTTACCACTGTCACTGCGCCGACTAAACCGAAACCCCTTGGCATCACTCACCCACACAATCGGCCGGCCATCCGCCCGCGCCTCCGCCTGCGCGACCTGCAGCAACTGCGCCACACGCTCGGCATCCTTGCGCAGCAACTGCAACGGATCGGGCTTGATACTCAGGCTGATCGCCGCACTGGCAATGCCGATGATCACCAGCACCACCATCAACTCGATCAGCGTAAAACCCTCTTGCCTGTTCATCGCGCGCGCGCTCCTTTGCGTCCTGCGCCATCCTGCACGGCCAACATGTAAGGCGTGTGAAATAAAACGGAGAGAATTGCCGCGTAGGCTGACAGCAGGGATAAAAAGGAGATTCAACCCATGACCTTCACCGCACGTATTTCCCCACCCCAAATGGTCCAGGCCCTCGCGCTGCTCGCAGCACTGGTCGGCGTGGCGACATGGTCGTCGCTGCTGCTGACCTCCGCCGAATCACACACCCCGGCAGCAGCCCCGCAGTTGCTGGCGGGACGCAGTGATAGCCCGGCGTTGCAGTGGTTTTCCAATCAAACGGCGCCGATGGACATCAAGGTGAGCGGGGTGATGGCGGGGAGTCGGGGGGCAGTGGCGATACTGAGTTTGAACGATGGGCCGCCGAGGAGTTTTTTGCAGGGGGAGAAGGTGGGGCCTGGGGTGAAGTTGCTGGCGGTGGAGGGGGATGGGGTGGTGATTGAGCAGGGTGGGGAGAGGGTGCGGTTGGGGGTGGAGAGGTTGGGGGAGGAGGTGGTGTTGCCTAGGTTGGTGAGGCCGTGATTTGTTGGGCTGAAGTGAGTAAGGTATTGCACTGGACTATGAATGCGCCAGCGCGATTCCTTCTCACCCTCCTGACGACTAGTGGCGTAATGCCAATTCGTCCTTGAGGACAAATTCCATTCCAATGCCCACGCCTTTGAGCACTTCTGTGACGCGGTCGATGAAGGACTCACCTTGCTCAGGCAATTGGTAAAGGCCATTGATGCGGATCTTCGGGTTTTTGCCCTTGGCTGGCGGGTAGCTATCCAGCAATTCGCCGCTCTCAATGAAGGCGATGTAAGTGTTGATCTTCTCTTGAAGCAACAGCAGGTGCTCGCCCTGTTGGACCTTGTCGCCCCACTCCAAGTGATCGGTGATGACGAGTACGACGTTGTCTGGCTCCCACTCGGGTACTGCGATGATGTCGACGACTTTTGTTTCGGTGATGGACATGTCTGCTCCCTCAATGGGATGCCATTGCGTACTGGGCTGGACTCGGTGAGCAATGAAGCACTGCTTAATGATCGCGCTTGTTACTCCGCTTTGAGCACAAATTCGAATCCGATACCGACTTCCTTAAGCGTCTCGGCTACGCGATCTATGAACAACTCGCCTTGCTCGGGTAACTCGTATTTGCCTTGAACACGGATGACGGGTGATTTGCCGAGTGCGCCGGGTATCTCGGTGTAGATTTCACCGCTTTCGATGAAGGCGATGTAGTTGTTGATTTTCTCTTGAAGTACCAGCAGGTGCTCGCCCTGTTGTGTCTTGTCGCCCCATTCGAGGTGGTCAGCGATGCCGAGGATGATCTTGGTGTTGTCCCATTTTGGGATGCCCCACATGTCGATGGTTTTGGCGTCTGTTACGGACATTTGAGTTCCTTGGTTCGTTATTTTTGCAGCGGCCGCAAGATTTCTACTCGGGTGGGTGGGATTTGGGTGCCGCCGGGGAAGCCGGGTTTGCCCTTGCCCATGATGCGCCCACCGCTCTGTTCGATTTCCGGGAATGCCCGCTTTTGATTGCGGGTCAGTGGTGCTGTGTCAGAAGCTTTGCATTCGACGCATGCGATGTCGCCGTTTGCATCTCTGCCTATCATATCGAGGCGGGTTCGGGTGCCGCCCTCTGTTTTTATGGTGACTTGTTGGCCGGACTCTTCCATTTCTTCGGAAAAGCCGCTGTACGCCTCTTCTTCGAAGGCGGCGCCTGCTATTTTGTTTTTCTCTAGTTGCGTGCTGAGCACGATGTAGATGGGTTCTAGGCCCGCGTCATCGGGGAACCAGATGATTGCGTCCTGGAATTCGGGCGGGTGTGCCGGGTTGGCCAGAAGCGTGTCTGACTGTGCTGTCGGCGGGTATACCCATACCGGGGGTAATTGGGGCGCGCCTTCGAGTGCAGGGATACCCAGTACTCCGTCTGGGTTTGCTGCGGGCGTCCAGGTGAGGCCTATGCCGTTGCCTATGTCGGCGACGAATTTTTCGCCATCTTTGTCTGCCCTGATGACGGGAACATTTTCCCAGTCCTTCTTGCCGCCGGTGTAGAAGCCGTAGGCGTTGACGGAGCCATCGGGCAAGGTTTTTACATTGACGCGGACACGCGTGCGACCGGTTTCGAGCGTGGCGTATTGGTCGGTTTTGTAGAAAACGCTGTCGGGGGCGAGGCTGGTGTTGGGCATTAATAGCGCGACGGTGCCGACGGCGGCGCCTGCTGCCAATGTACCTGCACTCTCAAGCAAACCTAGCGCGAGGGAGCCGCCTAGTCGTTGGGCTATGGCGCTGCCGGTTGTGGAGCCGCCGACTAACTGGAGCGAGGTGCCTTCAGCGGTGATTGCTGCGCCAGTGGCCAGTACGGCCCATAGACCGTAGTCCGCCAGTTTTTCAACGGGGACGAATCCAGCGGGGTTGGTGTGGTTGATTTCGCCGTCGGGCAGGTTGCAGCTTTTGGCGAAGACGCAGCCCATGGGGGTGGGTTTTGTGTCTGGCACTGGTGGGAGGTCTTTGTACTGCGCCCAGTGTTGGGCGTTGATGTCGACTGGATCGACGCCGGTGTTGCGGTAACCCTTGGGTGGGTTGGGGACGTAGCCACTCAATCCTTGATTCCTTGTCCTGATCCTTTGAACGGGGCGCAGGTTGACAGGTAGGATTGAGGGTGGCAATAAGTGGCACTTTGACCCTATAAAGATAAGCGTGTGTTCCGCAGCAATTTTCTTTTGTCTGCGGGATAAGGGAGCGGATCTGTTGAGGGAACCGTGACTGGATGAGGGTCTCGATAACGTCAACGTTTAAAAAGACATCACCAGACACTCTCTCAGGCTACATATCCTTGCGCCTTTGCCTACAGCTACGCCAGAATCCGCCGGCTTGTGCGCCTTGGGGGCGAGTTCTATTGTGGTGCGGTCGCTGACGAATCAGCGATCGGATTTGACCGTCCGCCCAACATCAAGGCGCGCCAGCGTTCTGCACGTGTTCAGGCATTGTCTGAAATCATGTCGCGGTGGCTGTGCGTGGGACACCTTCGGGTGTGCCGGAGTCCTTGATGTCCGGTCGGTCAACCCGCGTACAGCTGCCACCCTGTTTGTTTGACCGCGAACGGTGGCGGCTCCAGTCATCAAGGAGCTTCACCATGATCAAACCAACACCCAATCCGCCCGAATCTAACTGCACGTCTCCCTACGAATCCATCGATTCCAAAAAACTCCACGAAGCCGCCGACCGCGCCCTCGACCATTACCTCTGCCCACCCGGTTCCACGCCGCCCCCACGTAAAACCCGCGGGATGTACGCCGTAACTGCGGACAACAAAAACGAAGAGCTGCTGATCGATGCCAGTGAAACGCTCGCTTCGGCCAAAACCATTGCGCAGAACGTCGCCAGTCTGTTGCCGGCGTCGCAGCGTCGGGCGTTGT
>NZ_NQYG01000012.1:0-146467 GCF_002878485.1 Pseudomonas sp. AD21 | reverse complement strand
AACATGTGTCCACCATGTCTCCGGTACATACACTCCCAGAGGGAGAGGGAGCCGATTTGTGAGCCTTTCAGAATCTGGGTTCAACTCGGTATCGCACGTCGGCGTAGCTCTCCCAAACACTTCGCTCAGTCCCCTCTCCCTATGGGAGAGGGTTGGTGAGGGGCTTTTGATCTGTTTCAGAATCTGAGTTCAACTCGGTATTTCACGTCGGCGTAGCTCTCCCAAACACTTCGGTCAGTCCCCTCTCCCTCTGGGAGAGGGTTAGGGTGAGGGGCAATTTCGCTGACACGATAAAGAACTGGAAGCGCTCACTGTCCGGCATTTCCCGTGCACAAACATGATTTTGTGAGCACGTTTAAATTACACAACCCGTTACGCCACGGGGCCTACAACACCTTGCGCCGTTACCTACGCGTACGCCAGAATCCGCCTGCTTACGCGGCTATGAGGTGGGTTGTATCGTGTCCCTGTCACTGAAAAACAGTGATCGGGTTTGGTAGCCCGCTTCGAAACCGTATTGTGTCACCGTATGCAGCCCCTTTCTGGGGGCTCAGATTTTTATGGTGGACATGCGTGGGGCTCATTCGTGAGCGCCGGGTTTCCCGTTTCGACCGGTCTACCAACCCACGTATGGCCACCACCCACTCGTTTGGTAGCGAGGGTGATGGCTCCTAATATTCGAAACTGGAGTTACACCTATGTTCAAAATCACACCAAACCCGCCCGTTACCGATCCAATCCCCCACGACCCAGCGCTCAGCCCGCAAAAGATCAAAGACGCAACCGATCGCGCCCTCGACTACTACCTCCGACCCGAAGCCCTGGGGGCTCCACCAAGCTCGCCAAAATTTCGCCCGGTCTATCTCGTCGACCCCACGCTGGATGACGAAACCCTGCTGGTCGAGGCGAGCGAGTCGCTTTCATACGCCCATGCCATGGCCGGTAATATCGCCAATTCAATAGGCGGTCCGGAGCGCAAACCGCTGCTGGCGCTGCAACAGGTGATCATGCTCAACGAGCTGTTGGTCAATCGGCTGCTGGATAAGCTGAAGTTGCCTCAGTAATTTCGCTGGCTGTTATGGCCTCTTCGCGAGCAGGCTCACTCCTACATTGGATCTGCGGTGATCACAGATTGTGAGCCCGACAACGATCCCCTGTAGGAGTGAGCCTGCTCGCGATGAGGCCTGCCAGACTCCACAAATTCCAGATCAAAAAGAAAAAGCCCGGACAGCTTTCGCCGTTCGGGCTTCCAAGATCAAAAGATCGCAGCCTGCGGCAGCTCCTGCACGGTGTCATCTTTCGATGTACCTCGATGGGGACTTGCCCGAAGTGGCAGCGATCAACTCTGCCAGTGTCAGTCGGCTTCAGGTGGTCTCAGCCTGGTCATGGTGAAAGTTCCCTTGGGATTCAGACGATAGCGATGACTTTTGAACACGGCCTCGAATGATCCCGTAGCGATGTCCGTTTCAGGGTCATATTTGATGCTGAGAGTCGCCGAGTCCGCGTCTACCGTAGCCATTCCGGTAAATCCCGGCGGCGCAGGGATCCAATGGCTATGTCCAAATGTCAGCCCGTCGCTGAGGTTATAGACGCCTGTGAGTGCCTCATCGGATTGGTAGAGCAGCGTCATGGAGAAAGCAAAATAGCTTTCATCGTCGAAATTTCCCGTTCCACCACTAATGGCCCAATACGGCTCACCAAAAAACTCGCCCCGATAGAAAGATCTGAATTTGGCTGTTTTCTGTTTACCGCCCAATTTCCATTGAAATTTGTCATCGCGCACCAGTGGCTTTTTCGGGAGAAAAATAACTTGAGTGGTCATTGTCAAACCTGCCTTTTCGAGTAAGAGGAGGTGTTACAACCGACTGCAATTACGGTTTCTCTTGATACCCGCTCGAACAGATGTGCGTCTACTGTCAGATCTGACAGGTAGTGCAGGCAATAAAAACCCCGGAAGCTTTCGCTGTCCGGGGTTTTTGTTATCGCCAGCTCAATCAGCGGTTAAACCGCTCCACCAACGAGTACTGCGTATTCGCCGTCTTCGTCAGCTCTTCACTCAGCAACGCCGAGTTATGCGCCTGTTCCGACGTCTGATCCGCCAACTCCGAAATATTGCTGATGTTGCGGCTGATCTCTTCAGCCACCGCACTTTGCTCTTCGGTCGCAGCGGCGATCTGCGTGGTCATGTCGGTGATGTTGGCCACCGCTTCACTGATCCCGACCAACGCCTGATCCGCTTCCAGTACCCGCGCCACACCTTCTTCAGCCTGACGATGCCCGGCTTCCATGGTTTGCACGGCACTCGAAGCTGTTTGCTGCAATTTGGCGATCAGGGCGTGAATCTGCCCGGTCGATTCGCTGGTGCGTTGCGCCAGTTGGCGAACTTCGTCAGCCACCACCGCGAAACCACGGCCCATCTCGCCAGCACGGGCCGCTTCGATGGCGGCGTTGAGGGCGAGCAGGTTGGTCTGGTCGGCGATGCCTTTGATCACGTCGACCACGCCGCCGATTTCGTCGCTGTCCTTGGCCAGTTGGGTCACGGTCAGGCCGGTTTCGCCGACGACTACAGACAGACGCTGAATGGCTTCGCGGGTTTCGCCGGCGATGTCACGACCGCGACCGGTCAGGCGATTGGCTTCCTGAGTCGCGTCAGCAGTGCGCTGTACGTGGCTTGCCACTTCCTGAGTCGTGGCGGCCATCTGGTTGACGGCGGTGGCGACCTGTTCGGTTTCCACGCGCTGACGTTCCAGACCGCTGGAGCTGTTGTGCGCCAGGGCGTCGGACTGCTTGGCCTGATCGGTCAGGTGTTCGGCAGTATCCTGCAGACGGGTCAGGCAGGTTTTCAGGCGGGCTTCCTGGCTGAGGATCGACATTTCCAGACGCGCCTGGGCGCCACGGCTGTCGGTGTACATCTGCGCGATCAGCGGGTCGGAGGTGGTTTGCTCGGCCAGGCGCAGCAGGCGTTTGAGCCCGCGTTGTTGCCATTGCAGGCCCATCAGGCCCAGCGGTACTGACAAACCGGCGGCCAGAGCGAAGCCCCATTGCGAGTTCAGGGTCGCGCCGATCACGAAGCTCAGTTGGCTGACCAGAATGAACGGCAGCCAGTCCTGCAGCACCGGCAGCCATTTATCGCTGGAAGGGATCGCCGACTTGCCCTGGTTGATGCGTTGGTAGAGCGCTTCGGCACGGCGGATCTGTTCGGCGGTGGGTTTGATCCGCACCGACTCGTAACCGACCACCTGATTGCCGTCGAACACCGGTGTTACATAGGCGTTCACCCAGTAGTGGTCACCGGATTTGCAGCGATTCTTGACAATGCCCATCCATGGCAAGCCTTGTTTCAGTGTGCCCCACATGTGCGAAAACACCGCAGCCGGCACGTCGGGGTGACGGACCAGGTTGTGCGGCGCACGGATCAGTTCCTCACGCGAAAACCCGCTGATTTCGACGAAAGCGTCGTTGCAGTAGGTGATCACGCCCTTGGCGTCGGTTGTGGAAATCAACCGCTGCTGAGCCGGGAAAGTCCGTTCGCGTTGTGTAATGGGCTGGTTATTACGCATGGTTTTTCAATCCGCAAGGCTTTGAAAGGTTGTCGGCGGTGACAGCTTTTTATTGAAATTTTTTTTCAATAATCAGCACAGCGTCGCAAAACGGCGCTTGCTTCAGCCGGCGAGCATCGGATAGGTGAACAGGCCAAAATGCAGCAGATTCAGCCCGAAATGCGTGGCGATCGCCGCACCGAGGCCGCCAAAACGGTAGGCCAGACCATAGCCAACCCCCGCCAGCCCCGCCAGCAGCATCCACTGCCATCCCGCGCCGAAATGCGCCAGGGCAAAGATCAGCGAAGCCAGCAGCAGCGCGAGGTTGTCGCCATGGGGCAGGCGCTTGAAGAGCCGGCTCAAGCCTCCCTGTATGTAGCCGCGAAACAGCGCCTCCTCGACCAGGGTCACCAGCAGCAGATTGTTCAGCAGCCACAGCCATGCCTGATCGGGCCACTTCGGTGCCCAGGCAATCATCCCGAACAACAGCGCGCCGCCCAGCGCCAGGACTGCGCTCAACGTCAGGGCGAGGACGCTGGCGTACGCTGTCAGGCGCAGCGAACGTGCCGCGACAATCCACGGGCAGGCCAGCAGCAGCCAGAAGCCGATCAAGGGCTTGTCCAGGTTCAGGTACATCGCGAACGGCACGGCGTCGTCGGTGAAACGCAGCCGGGCGATGGCCCGACCGTTGTCGAACCCCGGCAACCAGTGCAACGCCAGCGACAGGGCGAGGAAGATGAACAGAGCGTGCCCGAGCAGACGCGCCACCGGTACCTGCTGTTGGCGCACGGCGAAACCGGCCACCAGCAACAATCCGACCGAGATCAGCGCGAGCCAGCCGAGGTGGCCAATGCTCAGCGCCCATCCATAACCGAGGCTGAGAAGGGCCAGATAGAGCCATGGCAACGCCTTCATCGAAAGTCCTTGTGCAGAATTTGTGGATGGGCTTTCTACACGGACGGGGGCGTGGGGACAAGTAAAGGTGTGGCGGGAGGTGGGGACAACACAAAATACTATCGTCAGACACAGATCCCAACTGTGGGAGCGGACTTGCTCGCGAAGGCGTCGGCCCATTCGACATCAATGTTGCCTGACCCACCGCTTTCGCGAGCAGGCTCACTCCTACAATGGTCCCGCGGCAAGCCACCCATCCCAATCCCCCCCAATCCCGGGTAGGAGTGAGCCTGCTCGCGATGGCGTCAGTCCAGCCGAAATCCATGTTGCCTGACCCACCGCTTTCGCGAGCAGGCTCACTCCTACAATGGTCCAGCGGCAAGCCACCCATCCCGATCCAACCCCCAGTCCCCGGTAGGAGTGAGCCCGCTCCCACAGGGGATCTTTGTGTGGCTGAGGAATCAGCTCAAATTGAGTTTCGCTGCCGCGCGTTCAGTAATCGCCGTACGCGTCTTCAACGACGCCGCTGCACGATTACGAGCCTCTTCGACGACAGCACTCGGTGCCGTCTCCGGACTGCCCGATTCAAACGGCGGTGCCGGCGCATATTCCAGTTGCAACTGGATCAACTGTGCCGCCTCGGCTCCCACCAGTTCGGCGGCCAGCACCAGCGCAAAGTCGATCCCCGCCGTAATCCCGCCACCGGTAAACAGATTGCCGTGGCGCACCACCCGATCCTGCACCGCAATCGCGCCGAGCTTCGGCAGCAGTTCGTGATAGGCCCAGTGGGTGGTCGCGCGTTTGCCCTGCAGCAGTCCCGCCGCGCCCAGCACCAAGGAGCCGGTGCACACCGACGTCACATACCTGGCCTGCGCCGCCTGACGCTTGATGAACCCCAGCGTCTGCTCATCTTCCATCAACGCGCCGACCCCGGCGCCTCCGGGCACGCAGATCACATCCAGGTCCGGACAGTCGTCGAAGCTGATGGTCGGTTTCAGCAGCAGGCCGGTGCTGGCAGTGACCGGCACCAGATCCTTCCAGATCAGGTGCATCTTTACGTCCGGCAGCGAGGCCAGTACGTCATAAGGGCCGGTCAGGTCCAGTTGCTGCACCTGTGGAAACAACAGAAAACCGATCTGCAACGTCATGGGGTATTTCTCCATTTGAGGGGTGGACGGCTTCACTGTAGGCGCGTAGGTTCTGGCGTATACGCCAATAACCCCACCAATTACGCCAAAATGCCCAAAGCCATTCACGTACTCGCGTTCGCCAATATGCAGATCCTCGACGTCACCGGGCCGCTGCAAGTCTTCGCTTCGGCCAACGACATCGCCCGCCAGCGCGGCTTGCCCGTACCGTATGCGCCGTCGGTGATTGCCCGCGAGGGCGGGGCGGTGATGTCTTCGGCAGGGCTGGCGGTACTGGCCGAGCTGTTGCCGCAGGAGGCCAGCGATACCTTGATCATTGCCGGAGGCTGGGGCATTTACCCGGCGGCCGAGGATGAGGCCCTGGTGGACTGGGTGCGCGAACACGCCGCCAGTTGCCGCCGCGTGGCCTCGGTGTGCACCGGCGCCTTTCTATTGGCAGCCAGCGGCTGGCTCGACGGCCGCCGCGTGGTCACCCACTGGACCCGCTGCGAGCAACTGGCGCAGCAGCATCCGAAGCTGCAAGTCGAAGCCAATCCGATCTTCATCAACGACGGCCCGGTCTGGACCTCGGCGGGCGTCACCGCCGGCATCGATCTGGCGCTGGCGATGGTCGAACAAGACCTCGGCCGCGACATCGCCCTCGACGTCGCCCGACATCTGGTGGTGTTCCTCAAACGCCCGGGTGGGCAATCGCAGTTCAGCGTGACCCTGGCCCTGCAAAATCAGGGCAATCGTTTTGACGAGCTGCACGCCTGGATCGCCGAAAACCTCACCTGCGACCTCGGCGTGCCGACCCTGGCCGAACAGGCCGGCATGAGCGAACGCAGTTTCGTGCGCCACTATCGCGCCGACACCGGCCAGACCCCGGCCCGCGCCATCGAACTGATCCGCGTCGAAACCGCCCGGCGTCTGCTCAGTGACACCGGGCTGCCGGTCAAGCGCATTGCGGCCAATTGCGGGTTTGGCAGTGAAGAGACGTTGCGGCGCAGTTTTTTACGGGCGCTTGGCGTGACGCCGCAGGCGTATCGGGAGCGGTTTTCGGTCAGTGCTGTTGCAGATCAAGCCTCAGCTTCCGCCACCTGATTGAAATACTTCGTCCGATCCGGGGTAAACGTTACCCGCATCTTCGTCCGCGAACAGGTCAGTGCACGTTCTTCAGCCAGATCAATATCCAGATCCTCACCACGTAAGCCCTGCCACTGCGCCAGATACTTCAGCGAACCGTATTTCTCGTTCTTCTTCAGGCTCCGGCTCACGCCACCTTTCCAGCCGAGTACCGGCAGTTCATTGGCACAGCAGCGTTGCGCGAGGTCGGGGAAGCGTACGGCGCGCTGGCGGCCGATTTCCCAGCATTTGATCAGGCCTTTGTCGGCGGCTTCCCAGAGTTGGGTGCGGGTCAGGCCGGTGCGCAGGGGCGTGGCGATGGGACGGTGGACGTGCTGGGTCATTCTGGTTCCTTGAATTCGGGTTTTATTGGACAGCTCCGCTGTGCCCGTTGCGGTGGATGGTAGGGGGGGATGTAACAGCTGGCAACAAGGTATTTCAGGGTGTAAGTGCAAGTTGCAGGGGGGGAATTGGGTGGGATTTGTTTAACAGATGCAGGCATCAAGTCACACCCTCTGTGGCGAGGGGATTTATCCCCGATCGGCTGCGCAGCAGTCGCAAAATCATCACACGCGGTGTCTCAGAACTACCGCGTCAGCTGGTTTTGGGGCCGCTTCGCTGCCCATCGGGGATAAATCTCCTCACCACAAAAGCCCGCCCACACAGAAGGTGACCTACAGGATATAACGGGACAGGTCTTCGTTCTGCGCCAATTCGCCCAGGTGGCTGTTGACGTATTCGGCGTCGATCAGAATCGGCTTCTCATCGTGGGTGCTGGCCAGGTCGCCGGCACTGAACGACACCTCTTCCAGCAGACGCTCAAGCAGCGTGTGCAGGCGACGGGCACCGATGTTCTCGGTCTTCTCGTTGACCTGCCAGGCTATCTCCGCCAGACGCTTGATGCCTTCGGGCTGGAACTGGATGTTCAGGCCTTCGGTTTTCAGCAGCGCGCAGTATTGCTCGGTGAGCGAGGCGTGCGGTTCGCTGAGGATGCGTTCGAAGTCTTCCGGGCTCAGCGCCTTGAGTTCGACGCGGATCGGCAGACGGCCCTGCAGTTCCGGCACCAGATCGCTCGGCTTGCTCAGGTGGAACGCACCGGAGGCGATGAACAGGATGTGGTCGGTCTTGACCATGCCCAGCTTGGTGTTGACGGTGCAGCCTTCGATCAGCGGCAGCAGGTCGCGCTGTACGCCTTCGCGGGACACATCGGCACCGCCGACATTGCCGCGTTTGGCGACCTTGTCGATCTCGTCGATGAACACGATGCCGTGCTGCTCGACCGCTTCCAGCGCCTTGGCCTTCAACTCTTCTTCGTTGACCAGACGGCCAGCCTCTTCGTCGCGCACCAGCTTCAGCGCGTCCTTGACCTTGAGCTTGCGGGCCTTTTTCTTGCCCTTGCCCATGTTGGCGAACAGGTTCTGCAACTGGCTGGTCATCTCTTCCATGCCTGGCGGCGTGGCGATTTCGATGCCGGACACTTCAGCGACTTCGATCTCGATTTCCTTGTCGTCCAACTGACCTTCGCGCAGGCGCTTGCGGAACAGTTGGCGGGTGTTGGAATCGGTGCTCGGGGTTTCTTCATTGCTGAAGCCCATGCGCGCCGGTGGCAGCAGCGCGTCGAGGATGCGATCCTCGGCGGCGTCTTCGGCGCGGTGACGCACGCGGGTCATTTCCTGCTCGCGCAGCATCTTGATCGCGGCGTCGGCCAGATCACGGATGATCGATTCGACGTCACGGCCAACGTAGCCGACTTCGGTGAACTTGGTCGCCTCGACCTTGATGAACGGCGCGTTGGCCAGTTTCGCCAAGCGACGGGCAATTTCGGTTTTACCGACACCGGTCGGGCCGATCATCAGGATGTTCTTCGGGGTCACTTCAACACGCAGCTCTTCAGGCAGCTGCATGCGGCGCCAGCGGTTGCGCAAGGCAATCGCGACGGCGCGCTTGGCATCGTCCTGGCCGATGATGTGGCGGTTGAGTTCGTGGACGATTTCGCGGGGAGTCATGGACATAATAATTGACGGTCCTCAAGCAGAAACAAGCCGTGGCACAAGGCCGACTCAGGCTTCTTCAGCGAGATCCTGCTCCTCAATGGTCTGAGTGTGGTTGGTGAATACACAGATGTCGGCGGCGATACCGAGAGCGGTTTCGACGATTTCACGGGCCGACAGGTCGGTCTTTTTCAGCAGTGCGCTGGCTGCAGCCTGGGCGTAACCGCCACCGGAACCCATGGCGATCAGGCCGTTTTCGGGTTCGACCACGTCACCGTTGCCGGTGATGATCAGCGAGGCGTCCTTGTTGGCGACCGCGAGCATGGCTTCAAGGCGGCTGAGGGAGCGGTCGGTGCGCCATTCTTTGGCGAGTTCGACAGCGGCGCGGATCAGGTGGCCCTGATGTTTCTCGAGCTGGCCTTCGAAACGTTCGAAGAGCGTAAAGGCGTCGGCGGTGGCACCGGCGAAACCGGCGATGACCTGGCCGTGGTACAGACGGCGAACTTTCTTCGCGTTGCCTTTCATGACGGTGTTGCCCAGAGAAACCTGGCCGTCGCCGCCCATGACGACTTTGCCGTGGCGGCGGACTGAAACGATGGTGGTCAAGGGAAGAGTCTCCACACAGCGGGGCGAAAGTGCCTTATGCCCATTCATATGGGGGTGCTGGAGAGGATTTCAACCGTAGCGCAGGAGATGGGACGAGCGGTGTCTTGTATTTTGATCGTTCCCACGCAAAGCGTGGGAACGATCGGCCGAGCGTCAGCGGCTCTGGCGTTGTTGTAACAACAAATTGCTGAAGCCGCTGCCCGCCAGTTGTTTCTGCGCGGTGGTCAGTTGTTCGCGGTTGCTGAACGGGCCGACCAATACGCGGTACCAGGTTTCGTCCTTCACCGTGCCCGACTCAACCGAAACGGCCTGGCCGAGCAGAATGATCTGCGCCCGAACCTTGTCCGCATCCGCCTCTTTGCGGAACGAGCCGGCCTGGAGGAAGAACTTGGTCACAGGTGCGGCCTTGCTCACCGGTGGCGCTGGCGGCGGGGTGATCCCGGCCAGGGCTGCCTGAGCGCGCGCGGTGTCGATCTTCGCCGCTTCCGCCGGGGTCACCGGAGTCGTCGGGATGTTCGGCACTTGTGGCGTCGGCAGAGTCTTCTCCGGCACCGCATCCGGCGGCACGATCACTTCCGATTCCGGCAGCAGGGTGTAGAAGTCGTACTTCGGCTTCACCGGTTGCGTCGGGCTCGGCGGGGGCTTGTTGGCCTCGGCGATCTTCGACGCTTTCTGCTGTTGCGCTTGCTCGACTTTCTCGCGTTTGACCGTGTCGCTGCCCTTGCCCGGCTCCAGTTTCATCAGGAACACGATGAACGCACCGACCGTCAGGCCGATGGCCATCCACAGCCAACCCGGGATCGGTTGCTTTGCAGGAGCTTGGTAACGGCTGGCGCCACGCTTGGGTGCAGGTTTTTTCTTGGCAGCCAACTTACATGCGCTCCAGAGTTTCCAGGCCCAACAGTTCCAGGCCTTGCTTGAGAGTGCGGCCGGTCAGCGCGGCCAGACGCAGACGGCTCTGCATCTGGGCCGGCGTTTCGGCGGCGAGGATCGGGCAGTTCTCATAGAAGCTGGAGAACAGACCGGCGACGTCATACAGGTAGGTGCAGAGAATGTGCGGGGTGCCTTTTTCCGCGACGCTGTTCAGCACTTCGCCGAACTGCGCCAGCTTCGCCGCCAGCTCTTGCTCGTGCGCGGCTTCGAGGACGATCTGGCCATCGACTTCGCTGAAGTCCTTGCCGAGTTTGCGGAATACGCCAGCGACACGGGTGTAGGCGAATAGCAGGTACGGCGCGCTGTTGCCTTCGAAATTCAGCATCAGGTCGAAGTTGAAGCTGTAGTCGCTGGTGCGGTGCTTCGACAGGTCGGCGTATTTCACCGCGCCGATGCCAACGACTTTGGCGATGTTGCGCAGTTCGTCTTCAGCCAGCTCCGGGTTCTTTTCTTTCACCAGGTTGTAGGCACGTTCCTGCGCTTCGGTCAGCAGGTCGATCAGCTTCACGGTGCCGCCATCACGGGTCTTGAACGGACGGCCGTCGGCGCCGTTCATGGTGCCGAAGCCCATGTGCTCCATCTCCATCGGATGGGTCACGAAACCGGCCTTGCGTGCCACGGCGAACACTTGCTGGAAGTGCAGGGCCTGACGCTGGTCGACGAAGTACAGCGCACGATCAGCCTTGAGCTTGCCACTGCGATAGCGCACGGCGGCCAGGTCAGTGGTGGCGTACAGGTAGCCGCCGTCAGCCTTGACGATGATCACCGGCAGCGGGTCGCCGTCGGCGTTCTTGAACTCGTCGAGGAACACGCACTGCGCGCCGTTGCTTTCGACCAGCATGCCAGCGGCCTTCAGGTCGTTGACCACGTTGATCAGGTCGTCGTTATAGGCGCTTTCGCCCATCACGTCGGCCATGGTCAGTTTGACGTTGAGCAGTTCGTAGATCTTCTGGCAGTGCGACAGCGAGATGTCCTTGAACTTGGTCCACAGCGCCAGGCACTCGGCATCACCGGCCTGCAGCTTGACCACCAGGCCACGGGCGCGGTCGGCGAACTCTTCGGACTCGTCGAAACGCTGCTTGGCGGCGCGGTAGAAGTTTTCCAGATCAGACAGCTCGTCGCTGGTGATCGGGTTTTCCTGCAGATACGCCATCAACATGCCGAACTGGGTGCCCCAGTCGCCCACGTGGTTCTGGCGGATCACTTGGTCGCCGAGGAATTCAAGCACGCGAGCCACGCCGTCGCCGATGATGGTCGAGCGCAAGTGGCCGACGTGCATCTCTTTGGCCAGGTTCGGCGCCGACAGGTCAACCACGGTGCGTTGCGCCGGGCCGGCCTTGCGCACGCCCACGTTGGCGTCGGCAAGCGCCGCGTCGAGACGCGAGGCCAGGGCCTGGGTGTTCTGGAAGAAATTGATGAAGCCTGGGCCGGCGATTTCGGCCTTGGTGACGTTTTCGTCGGCCGGCAGCGCGGCGATGATTTTCTCCGCCAGATCGCGCGGTTTCATGCCCGCAGGCTTGGCCAGCATCATGGCGATGTTGCTGGCGAAGTCGCCGTGGGTCTTGTCACGGGCGTTCTCCACCTGAATCGCCGGCGACAGGCCTTCAGGCAACACACCTTCGTTGACGAGTTGGGTGAGGGCTTGTTGGATCAGCTGGCGAATGGTGTCTTTCATGGTCTTCTCTTTCGACCGCAAGCGCGGCGGCGCATCGATGCGCGGGTGGAAAAACTGGGCATTATCCGTTGCGAAGACGGGCTTGCCAACCTTAGCAGGCAGGATGTGGATGTGTGGTGACAAATAGCGCGCTTTCGCGAGCAGGCTCGCTCCCACGTTGGATCTGCGGTGTTCATACATTATGTGTCTGGCATCAATCCCTCGTGGGAGCGAGCCTGCTCGCGAAGGCGATGTTCAGATCAATACAAATCCACGGGATCAACATCCAGCGACCAGCGCACCGCCCGCCCGCCCGGCATCTGTTCCAGCTCCAGCAACCAACTGGCGAGCAGCCGATGCAGCGGCGCCCGCGCCGTCGCTTGCACCAACAGCTGTGCACGATAGCGTCCGGCGCGGCGCTCCATTGGCGCCGGCACCGGCCCGAGCAATTCGATGCCGGTCAGCTTCTGCTCAGTGAGCAAGCGCTCGGCCGCGCTGCAGGCTTCATCGAGAAAGCCTTCGGCCTGCCCCGGCTTGTGCGCTTCGGCGCGCAACAACGCCAGATGTGAAAACGGTGGCAAACCCGCAGCGCGGCGCTCACTCAAAGCCTGCTCGGCAAAGGCGAAGTAACCCTGCTCGGTCAATTGCACCAATAAAGGATGGTCGGCCAGATGCGTCTGAATGATCACCTTGCCCGGCTCTTCCGCCCGGCCTGCGCGCCCGGCCACCTGCACAATCAATTGCGCCATGCGCTCGCTGGCGCGGAAGTCGCCGGAGAACAGCCCGCCGTCGGCATCGAGAATCGATACCAGTGTGACCCGGGGGAAGTGGTGCCCCTTGGCCAACATCTGTGTGCCGACCAGAATGCACGGCTTGCCCTTCTGAATCGTCGCGAACAACTGATTCATCGCGTCCTTGCGCGAAGTGCTGTCGCGGTCGACGCGCAGCACCGGGTAATCCGGGAACAGAATCGCCAGCCGTTCCTCGGCGCGCTCGGTGCCGGCACCCACCGGGCGCAGATCGACCTTGTTGCACTTGGGGCACTGGCGCGGCACGCGTTCGACGTAGCCACAATGGTGGCAGCGCAGCTCGCCATAGCGCTGGTGCACGGTCATCCGCGCATCGCAGCGCGAGCACTCGGACATCCAGCCGCAATCGTGGCACAGCAACGTCGGCGCAAAGCCGCGCCGGTTGAGGAACACCAGCACCTGCTGGCCGGCCGCGAGGGTCTGGCCGATGGCTTGCTGCATCGGCCCGGAAATGCCGCTGTCCAGCGGACGGCTTTTCACATCCAGACGCAAGAAGCGTGGTTGCTTGGCACCGCCGGCGCGTTCGTTGAGGCGCAGCAGGCCGTAGCGACCGGTGTAGGCGTTGTGCAGGCTTTCCAGCGACGGCGTGGCGGAGCCGAGGACGATCGGAATGTTCTCCTGGCGTGCGCGCACCAGCGCCAGGTCCCGGGCGTGGTAGCGCAGGCCTTCCTGCTGTTTATAAGAACCGTCGTGCTCTTCGTCGACGATGATCAGCCCCGGGTTCTTCATCGGCGTGAACAGCGCCGAGCGGGTGCCGATAATAATGTCGGCCTCGCCGTCACGGGCGGCGAGCCAGGCGTCGAGGCGCTCGCGGTCGTTGACCGCTGAGTGCAGCAAGGCGATGCGGGCGTTGAAGCGCTGCTCGAAGCGCGCCAGGGTCTGCGGGCCGAGGTTGATCTCCGGGATCAGCACCAGCGCCTGCTTGCCGGCTTCAAGGGTTTCGCGAATCAACTGCAAATAGACTTCAGTCTTGCCACTGCCGGTGACCCCGGCCAAGAGAAAGGCGTGGTAACTGTCAAAGCCGGCGCGGATCGCCTCGTATGCGGCGCGTTGCTCGCTGTTCAGCGGCAACTCCGGTTGCGCCAGCCAGTGC
Source organism: Pseudomonas sp. AD21 (assembly GCF_002878485.1). Taxonomy (NCBI): domain Bacteria; kingdom Pseudomonadati; phylum Pseudomonadota; class Gammaproteobacteria; order Pseudomonadales; family Pseudomonadaceae; genus Pseudomonas; species Pseudomonas sp. AD21. The sequence goes on along the minus strand of NZ_NQYG01000012.1, from coordinate 132,696 downwards.
TCATGGCGCACGCCGGGGGCGTGCCGCCGGATCTCCACTTGTACCAGATTCTTGGCCAGCAACAGGTCGAGGCTGTCTTTGCTCAGCATCAGTTTGCTCAACAACTGATGGGCGACGCCGTGCGGGTGTTGCGCGAGCGTCGCCAGCGCTTCACGTTGCCGTGGGGCGCGGGCGATGCGCGGATCATCCAGGCTGGCCCCGGGTGTAATCGACCAGAAACGTTCCTGACGGGCCTCGGCCAGTTCGCCCTGACGCAGTAGCACCGGCAGTGCCCAGCTCAATGTGTCGCCGAGGCTGTGCTGGTAATACTGCGATGTCCACAGGCACAGCTTGAACAGTGCTGGCGGCAGCGGCGGCTCGGTATCGAGCAGGGCCAGCGCCGGTTTGAGTTTCTCCGCCGGCACTTCGCTGGTGTCCGTGACCTCGACCAGAATCCCGATCATCTCGCGCCGACCGAATGGCACCCGCAGGCGCATGCCTGGCTGCAACTGGGCACGCAGCACCCCGACCGGCGCTCGATAGTCGAACAGGCGGCGCAGGGGCGAAGGCAGGGCGAGGCGCAGAATGGCGTCGGGCACGCGGGGGGTCTCGATCAACAGGCGATTAAAAGGACTGCGTACATAACTTGTGGGAGCGAGCCTGCTTGCGAAAGCGGTGTGTCAGGCGGCTGATATGCTGGTTGATAGATCGTCTTCGCGAGCAGGCTCGCTCCCACAGGGACAGCGCAATGGGCCGGGAGCCTAGCAGACGGTCGGTCTCAGGGACAGCTTGCGCGATTGACATTGTCTGGTAGAATCCGCGGCCTAATTACGTGCGGTATTCAACAATAGTGTTGGGTGGCGGCACGCTAGCCTGAGGAATACACCATGAAAGCCGATATCCACCCGAATTACCCAGAAATCGCTGTTACCTGCTCGTGCGGTAACAAGTTCGAAACTCGTTCGACCTTCGGCAAAGCCCTGGCGATCGACGTTTGCAACGAATGCCACCCGTTCTACACCGGTAAGCAGAAGACTCTGGACACCGGCGGCCGCGTGCAGAAGTTCGCAGACCGTTTCGCTACTTTCGGCGTTGGCAAAAAAGCCTGAGGCTGATCATTTTGGAAGGTCGTTTCGACTTCTCCAGACTGATGAAAAAGGCGTCCCTTGCGGGCGCCTTTTTTGTGTCTGCGATTTGGCTGTCCGGTGCACAGGCCTTTTGCCCGGCACCTGCGGGACTGACCAGCGTCGCCGTGCAGCGCGTAGTCGATGGCGACACGCTGCGCCTGAGCGATGGGCGCAGCGTACGGATGATCGGCCTCAACACACCTGAACTGGGCAAGCAGGGCCGCAGCGACGAACCCTTTGCGGTGGCGGCACGCAAACGCCTGCAAGCGCTGGTGGATGCCAGCGGCGGACGCGTCGGTTTGCTGCCCGGCAAGCAAGCCAAAGACCATTACGGCCGTACGCTTGCGTATATTTACAGCGCCAGTGGCGCCAATCTCGAAGCGAAAATGCTCGCCGATGGCCTCGGTTTCCAGGTCGCAGTCGCGCCGAATGTCGATCTTGTTGCCTGTCAGCAAGCCGCCGAACGCAGTGCGCGAAAGGCCGGGCTGGGCCTCTGGCGGCAGTCACCTGTACTGAAAGTGGAGCAGATCCAGCGCTCGGGTTTCGCCGTGATCAGTGGGCGTGTGAGCAAGGTTCAGCGCAATCGCGGCGGAATCTGGATCGAGTTGCAGGGCTTGCTTGTACTGCGCGTTGCACCCAATCTGGTCGGACAATTCGACAATGCCCGTTTGCAGGCGCTGAAAGGCAAGCAGATCGAGGCTCGTGGCTGGATCGTCGATCGTTCGCGGCGCGGTGGACTGCAATCCGGTCAGTCACGTTGGCTGCTGTCGCTGACCGATCCTTCGATGTTGCAAGTGCCGCGCTAAAGAAAATTGTAGACATTTTTTCTATCGATTGTGAACAGTCAAGCCCTTGTGCGCCGTGGCTCTTGGCCCAAAGTCGTAGGACAGGGCGCTTGACAGGGGTGACTGCTCAGTCTTGTGGGGACTTTGCGAGGCGCGTATCCTCGCTGACCAGTCTGTCCAACAGTAAAAAGCGGAATGCCAAAATGTCTGATCTGAAAACTGCCGCTCTCGAATATCATGCCAATCCTCGTCCAGGGAAGCTGAGTGTCGAGCTCACCAAGGCCACTGCTACCGCCCGCGACCTGTCGCTGGCCTACAGCCCCGGCGTAGCTGAACCAGTGCGTGAGATCGCCCGCGATCCTGAACTGGCCTACAAATACACCGGCAAGGGCAACCTGGTTGCAGTCATTTCCGATGGCACCGCGATTCTCGGTCTGGGTAACCTCGGCCCATTGGCTTCCAAGCCAGTGATGGAAGGTAAAGGTGTGCTGTTCAAGCGCTTCGCCGGCATCGACGTGTTCGACATCGAAGTCGACTCCGAAAGCCCGCAAGCCTTCATCGACACCGTAAAACGTATCTCCATCACTTTCGGTGGCATCAACCTGGAAGATATCAAGGCACCTGAGTGCTTTGAGATCGAACGCGCTCTGATCGAGCAGTGCGACATTCCGGTATTCCACGATGACCAGCACGGCACCGCGATCGTGACCGCTGCGGGCATGATCAACGCCCTGGAAATCGCCGGCAAAACCCTGCCGGAAGCCAAGATTGTCTGCCTCGGTGCCGGCGCTGCGGCCATCTCCTGCATGAAGTTGCTGGTGAGCATGGGCGCGAAGATCGAAAACATCTTCATGGTTGACCGTACCGGCGTGATTCACTCCGGCCGTGACGACCTGAACCAGTACAAAGCCGTGTTCGCTCACGCGACCGACAAGCGCACCCTGGCTGATGCTCTGAAAGGCGCTGACGTGTTCGTCGGCCTGTCGGGCCCGAACCTGCTGAGCGCGGAAGGCCTGCTGTCGATGGCGGCCAACCCGATCGTCTTCGCCTGCTCGAACCCGGATCCGGAAATCTCCCCGGAGCTGGCGCACGCCACCCGCAACGACGTGATCATGGCCACCGGTCGTTCCGACTACCCGAACCAGGTCAACAACGTACTGGGCTTCCCGTTCATCTTCCGCGGTGCCCTGGACGTTCGCGCCAAGCGCATCAACGAAGAGATGAAAGTGGCTGCGGCCAACGCCCTGCGTGAACTGGCCAAACTGCCAGTGCCTCAGGACGTGTGCGATGCTTACGGCGGTGCGCCGCTGGAATTCGGTCGTGAGTACATCATTCCGAAGCCAATGGACAAGCGCCTGATCACCCTGATCTCCGACGCTGTGGCCAAGGCCGCGATCGAGACGGGTGTGGCAACCCTGCCGTATCCGAAGAACTACCCGCTGAAAAGCGTGGATGACGTGTTCAACGGCTAAGTTGTTGTAGCGCTTCAACTGAAAGCCCCGGCTCGTGAGAGTCGGGGCTTTTTTGTGCCTGTGTGATTTGTGGTGTTCTTCAGTGCCCCTTCGCGAGCAAGCCCGCTCCCACAGGAATCTGGGGGTGTACATGAAGTGTGTGAATACTGCAAAACCCTGTGGGAGCGGGCTTGCTCGCGAAGAGGCCGGCCCAGGCCATACAAAACCGATAGGCAATAAAAAGCCCCGCACTTCTGTCGAAGGCGGGGCTTTTCAGTGGCAGTGGATCAGAACAGGTCGATCGGCGCCTGCTCATCCGCTGGCAGCGGGCTACCTGGCGCAGTGCCATTGCCCAGCTCATTCACCGACGGCGGGGTGTCTTCAGACTTGAACAGCTCAAAGTACGCGCCCGGTGTGCTTGGCGTTGCCGCGCGACCGCTGGCCGGATCCACCCGCAGGCTGAGGATGCCTTCCGGCTCAGGCTGCACGTGCGGCGGCTTGTCCTTCAGCGCAGCCGACATGTAGTTCATCCAGATCGGCAGTGCCACGGTGCCACCGAACTCGCGGCGACCGAGACTTTCCGGCTGGTCGAAACCGGTCCACACGGTGGTCACGTAATCGGCGTTGTAACCGGAGAACCACGCATCCTTCGATTCGTTAGTGGTACCGGTCTTGCCTGCGATGTCGCTGCGGCCCATGGCCAGTGCGCGGCGACCGGTGCCGAGCTTGATCACGTCCTGCAGCATGCTGTTGAGGATGTACGTGGTGCGGCCATCGACAATCCGCTCGGCCACGGCCGGTGCCTGTGGCGCGGCGGCAGCGCCCGGGGCTTCACCCGGTACTGGCGCGGCGTTGACGGTGATCGGCTGAGACGCCGGCGCGGCAAGGCCATCAGTGGCCGAGCTGCCCTGTGGCACGGTCGGCGGGTTGGCGACGAACAGCGTGTCGCCGTTACGGCTTTCGATCTTGTCGATGATGTACGGGGTGATCTTGAAGCCGCCGTTGGCAAAAGCACTCCAGCCGGTGGCGATTTCCATCGGGGTCAGAGTCGCGGTGCCCAGGGCCAGCGACAGGTTCGGCGGCAGATCCTGCTTGTTGAAGCCGAAGCGGGTGATGTAGTCGATGGTCTTGCCCACGCCCATCGCCTGCAGCAGGCGGATCGACACCAGGTTACGCGACTTGTAAAGCGCTTCGCGCAGACGGATCGGACCGAGGAAGGTGTTGGTGTCGTTCTTCGGCCGCCAGACTTTGTCCAGGTACTCGTCGACGAACACGATCGGGGCATCGTTGACCAGGGTTGCGGCGGTGTAGCCGCTGTCCAGCGCAGCGCTGTAGACGAACGGCTTGAAGCTCGAACCTGGCTGACGTTTGGCCTGCAGGGCGCGGTTGTAATTGCTCTGCTCGAATGCGAAGCCGCCGACCAGCGAGCGAATCGCGCCGTTCTGCGGATCCAGCGATACCAGCGCGCCTTGCGCCTGCGGGATCTGGCTGAACTTCAGCGAGTTGTTCGGCTGACGCTGTACGCGAATCAGGTCGCCGACCTGTGCCACATCCGACGGCTGACGCGGTGCGGCGCCCATGCTGTTGGTATTGAGGAACGGGCGCGCCCATTTCATGGTGTCCCAGGCAACGTGCTCTTCGCCGGTACGGGTCAGCACCTGCAAGCCATTCTTGTCGACCTGAGTGACGATGGCCGGCTCCAGGCTGCTGATAGTGCGCTGCTTGGTCAGCTCGGTCGCCCATGCCTCGTGGGTCTTGCCCGGCAGGCGCGACTCGGGGCCGCGGTAGCCATGACGCTGGTCGTAGGTCATCAAGCCTTCGTGCAGGGCGGTGTTGGCCATTTCCTGCAAGTTGCTCGGCACCGTGGTAGTGACGCGGAAACCTTCGGTATAGGCGTCGCTGCCGTAGCGGCCGACCATTTCGGCGCGGGCCATTTCAGCAATGTACGGCGCGTTCACTTCCGGGGTCGGTACGTGGTAGCTGGCGTTCAGAGGCTCGTTGATCGCAGCGGTGTAGTCAGCCTCGGAAATCTTCCCGAGCTTGTACATGCGGCCGAGGATCCAGTCGCGACGTTCCTTGCTGCGTGCCGGGTTGGCCAGCGGGTTGAAGCGCGACGGGGCTTTCGGCAGGCCGGCGATCATCGCCATCTGCGCCAGGCTGATGTCGCGGATCGACTTGCCGTAATACACCTGCGCCGCCGCCTCAATGCCGTAGGCACGGTTGCCTAGATAGATCTTGTTCACGTACAACTCGAGGATCTCGTCCTTGGTCAACTGCCGTTCGATCTGCAGGGCCAGGAGGATTTCCGTGGTTTTGCGCGAGAAGCTGCGTTCGCTGGTCAGGAAGAAGTTCTTCGCCACCTGCATGGTGATGGTGCTGCCGCCGGACTGAATGTGTCCGCTTTTGACCAGTTGGGTTGCGGCACGCATCAGGCTGCTCGGATCGACGCCATAGTGGTTGGCGAAATTGTCGTCTTCAGCACTTAGTAACGCATTAATGAAATTGGGCGGAATGTCGGCGAAACGGATCGGAGTACGGCGCATTTCGCCAAATTCTGCGATCAACTTGTTGTCGCTGCTGTAGACCCGCAGCGGAATCTGCAACTGAATGCTTCTCAGCGCCTCCACAGACGGCAAACCCGGACTAAGGTAAAGAAACGCGCCGCTGAGACCTAAAAGCAGTCCGCAGAAAACGGCGACGATGGACCAACCGAAAAATTTCAGCAGACGAATCAAGGCTTTTGGACATCCAGGGCAAAGAATGAATTTGGCGACAGGGTTCCGGTAACACACAGAACAGCCTGGGCCGGCAGTAAAAAGCGGAAAAAAACGCTGGGCATTATAAGCACTTTTCTGCTGGGGGCGTCATTTGCGCTTCTGTCAAGACGGGGTGAAGGAACGCAATGCGTATTACAGAGTCCGTAACTCACGGAAAGTCATAGGGAATTGGTAGTGCTGGGACTCTTCAATAAAAAGACCAATATGTTACTGGGGATCGACATCAGCTCCACGTCGGTGAAGCTGTTGGAGCTGAGCCGCCAGGGCGAGCGCTATCGGGTCGAGGCCTATGCGGTGGAACCGCTGCCGCCCAATGCCGTGGTCGAAAAGAACATCGCCGAACTCGAAGGTGTGGGTCACACCTTGTCCCGGGTGCTGGTCAAGGCGCGCACCGGGCTCAGGAGCGTGGCGGTGGCAGTGGCCGGTTCTGCGGTGATCACCAAGGTCATCGAAATGGACGCCGGGCTGACCGACGACGAGCTGGAAAACCAGCTGAAGATCGAAGCCGACCAGTACATTCCCTACCCGCTGGACGAAGTCGCCATCGATTTCGAAGTTCAGGGTGTGTCGCTGCGCAACCCGGAACGGGTCAACGTGTTGCTCGCCGCCTGCCGCAAGGAAAACGTCGAAGTCCGCGAAGCGGCGCTGGCGCTGGCGGGGCTGACTGCGCGGGTGGTCGATGTCGAGGCCTACGCACTGGAGCGCTCATTCGGTCTGCTAGCCACCCAGTTGGCGGCCTCGCAGGAGCGCCTGACGGTCGCGGTGGTGGACATCGGCGCGACCATGACCACCCTCAGCGTGCTGCACAACGGCCGCATCATCTATACCCGCGAGCAACTGTTCGGTGGTCGGCAACTGACCGAAGAGATCCAGCGTCGCTATGGCCTGACCGTCGAGCAGGCCGGACTGGCGAAAAAGCAGGGTGGCCTGCCCGACGACTATGTCAGCGAAGTCTTGCAGCCGTTCCGTGATGCGCTGGTGCAGCAGGTGTCGCGTTCATTGCAGTTTTTCTTTGCCTCCGGGCAGTACAACGCCGTCGATCACATCCTTTTGGCCGGTGGCACGGCGTCGGTGCCAGGGTTGGATCGCCTGATCGAGCAACGGCTGGGCACTCCGACTCAAGTCGCCAATCCGTTTTCCAATATGGCCTTGAGCAGCAAGGTCAACGCGGGGGCCCTGGCCAGTGATGCGCCGGCCTTGATGATCGCCTGCGGGCTCGCGCTCAGGAGTTTCGACTGATGGCGCGGATCAACCTTCTCCCCTGGCGTGAGGAGCGCCGCGAAGAACGGCGCAAACGCTTCCTGCTGATCCTGATCGGGGTGTTCGTCTGTTCGGTGGGCGCGGTGTTCATCGCCAATCAGATATTCAATACCGCCATTGAGCGGCAGGCAGCGCGCAATGCCTACGTCGGCAAACAGATTGCCGTGGTCGACGAGCGGATCAAGCAGATCAGCGAACTCAAGGCTCGGCGCCAACAGTTGGTCGAACGCATGCGCATCATCCAGGACCTGCAGGGCAACCGGCAGATCAGCGGGCGAATCTTCGATCAACTGGCGCGCACCCTGCCGGACGGCGTGTATTTCACCAGTGTGAAGCTGGTGGGCAAGACCCTGACCATCAGTGGTGCGGCCGAGTCCAACAATCGGGTTTCGGAGTTGATGCGCAACCTGGATGCCTCCGACTGGTTTGACGCACCGAGCCTCAACGAGGTGAAAGCGACGACCGCCGGTCAGGTGGATCAGGCCAACGTCTTTCAGTTGACCGTCCGTCAGACTCAGCCAGCAGCCGTGGAGGGCGAAAAATGAAACCGTCCGAATGGCTGCAGGGTTTGCGCAACATCGACTTCAACGATCTGGACACCAGCAACATCGGTTCCTGGCCGGCCGCAGTGAAAACCATCGCCGGGGCGTTGCTGGCGGTGCTGGTGTTGGCACTTGGCTATAACTTTTTCATCAGCGACATGGAAAACCAGCTTGAAGCCAAGCGTCAGGAAGAAGACACCTTGAAGGAACAATTCGCCAGCAAGGCGCACATGGCCGCCAATCTGGAGCTGTACACCCAGCAGATGAAGGAGATGGAGAACTCCTTCGGCGTGCTCCTGCGGCAATTGCCCAGCGACACTGAAGTCCCCGGTTTGCTGGAGGACATCACCCGTACCGGATTGGGCAGCGGCCTCGAATTCGAAGAGATCAAGCTGCTGCCGGAAGTGACCCAGCCGTTCTACATCGAATTGCCGATCCAGATCACCGTCACCGGGGCCTATCACGATCTTGCGACTTTCGTCAGTGGCGTCGCCGGGTTGCCACGGATCGTCACCTTGCACGATTTCGAGCTGGCCCCCGCCAACCCGGACGGCGGCACGAAGCTGCGCATGAGCATCCTCGCCAAGACTTACCGCTATAACGACAAGGGGCTGGAAAAATGACCCCGATGCGTTATTTCGCCCTGTCTATGGTGCTGGTGGGGCTGAGCGGTTGCGGCAGCAATGATGAGTTCAGCGACCTCGACGCTTACATGAACGAGGTGCGTCTGCGACCGGCGGGGCGGATCGAGCCGGCGCCAACTTTCCATTCCTACCCCACGTTCACCTACAGCGCGGCCAACCTGCGCAGCCCGTTTTCGCGTCAGGTGCGGGTCGATCTGGCTGGTCAGCAGCGCGGCGCGCGTAACGTCAAACCCGACCCGAACCGGGTCAAGCAATACCTCGAAGGTTTCAACATCGAGCAGTTTGAAATGGTCGGCACGATCTCCAATGCCTCCGGCTCCTTTGCCCTGTTGCGTGGGGCGGGCGGGGTGCATCGGTTGAAAGTCGGCGACTACCTGGGGCGCAACGACGGGCGCATCGTCGCCATCAGCGCCACTCAGGTCGATGTGGTCGAGATCGTGCCCGACGGCGAAGGCGCCTGGCTGGAACGTCCGCGCACCATTCCTTTGAAAGAGCACTCATAGTGGAAGTCGAACAATGAACAGGATTTTCTCCACCCTCGGTTTTTCGCTATGGATAGCGCTGCTTTCACCGATGGTTCTGGCGGCCAGCCTGAAGACGCTGGATGTGGCGGCATTGCCCGGCGACCGCGTCGAGCTGAAGCTGTCCTTCGACGGCCCGCCCCCACAGCCCAAGGGCTACACCACCGAGTCGCCGGCACGAATCGCGCTGGATCTGCCGGGTGTCGCCAGTCAGCTGACGAGCAAGACCCGCGATCTGGGCAGCGGCAACGCACGCAGCGCCACGGTGGTCGAGGCCAATGATCGCACGCGATTGATCATCAACCTGACGCAGCTTAGCCCTTACACTTTCCGGGTCGAGGGCAACAATCTGTTCGTGGTGGTCGGGCAGGGCGCCAAGCCTGCTGCACCACGTCCGGCCGCTGTTGCGCCACGGCCAGCCGCAGCTCCGGCGAAGGTTTACGCGCCTGTCGCCAAAGCCATTCGTGGCGTCGACTTCCAGCGCGGCACCGCCGGGGAGGGCAACGTAGTTATCGACTTGTCGGACCCTGCCATCGCCCCGGACATCCAGGAGCATGACGGCAAGATCATCCTCAGCTTTGCCCGCACCCAGTTGCCCGACCGACTGCGGGTGCGCCTCGACGTCAAGGATTTCGCCACCCCGGTGCAGTTCGTCAACAGCGCCGCGACCGGCGATCGCGCGATCATTACCATCGAGCCCAGCGGCACTTTCGACTATTCGACCTACCAGACCGACAACAAGCTGACTGTCAGTATTCGCCCGATGACGGTCGATGACCTGCAAAAGCGCAATGCTGAACGCCAGGCCTACAGTGGCGAAAAACTCTCGCTGAATTTCCAGGACATCGACGTACGCTCGGTGCTGCAACTGATCGCCGACTTCACCAACCTCAATCTGGTGGCCAGCGACACGGTGCAGGGCGGCATCACCTTGCGCCTGCAAAACGTACCGTGGGATCAGGCTCTGGACCTGGTGCTGAAAACCAAGGGGCTGGATAAACGCAAGATCGGCAACGTGTTGCTGGTGGCGCCGGCTGACGAAATCGCTGCCCGTGAGCGTCAGGAACTGGAGTCGCAGAAACAGATCGCCGAACTGGCTCCGCTGCGCCGCGAGCTGCTGCAAGTGAACTACGCCAAGGCGGCGGACATCGCCAAACTGTTCCAGTCGGTGACCAGCGCCGAAGCGAAAATCGACGAGCGCGGCTCGATCACCGTCGATGAGCGGACCAACAACATCATTGCCTACCAGACCCAGGATCGCCTCGACGAGCTGCGACGGATCGTGGCGCAGCTGGATATTCCAGTGCGCCAGGTGATGATCGAGGCGCGAATCGTCGAAGCCAACGTCGATTACGACAAGAGCCTGGGCGTGCGCTGGGGCGGTTCGATCCAGAACAAAGGCAACTGGAACACGTCCGGGGTCAGTAACGGCTCCTCGACCACCATTGGCACGCCGGGCAGCACCAGCACCAACTCGCCATTTGTCGACATGGGCACGGTCGGTAATACCTCTGGGATCGGCATCGCCTTCATCACCGACAACGTGCTGCTCGATCTTGAGCTGACGGCGATGGAGAAAACCGGCAACGGCGAAATCGTCTCCCAACCCAAAGTGGTCACCTCCGACAAGGAGACCGCGAAGATCCTCAAGGGCACCGAGATTCCGTATCAGGAAGCCAGTTCCAGCGGCGCGACTTCGGTGTCATTCAAGGAGGCGTCGCTGTCGCTGGAAGTGACGCCGCAGATCACCCCCGACAACCGCATTATCATGGAGGTCAAGGTCACCAAGGACGAGCCGGACTACCTGAACAAGGTGCAGGATGTGCCGCCGATCAAGAAGAACGAGGTCAACGCCAAAGTGCTGGTGAACGACGGCGAGACCATCGTGATTGGCGGTGTTTTCTCAAATACTCAAAGCAAGGTCGTAGATAAGGTGCCATTTCTTGGCGATGTGCCGTATCTTGGCCGCCTTTTCCGGCGTGATGTGGTTTCGGAGAAAAAATCCGAGCTGCTGGTATTTCTCACTCCGCGTATCATGAATAACCAGGCGATTGCTGTGAGTCGTTGATTCTGTGCGAAATTTGATTCTTGTAGGACCGATGGGCGCTGGAAAAAGCACCATCGGCCGGTTGCTGGCCAAAGAGCTGCGCCTGCCGTTCAAAGATTCCGACAAGGAAATTGAACTGCGCACGGGCGCCAATATCCCGTGGATCTTCGACAAGGAAGGCGAGCCCGGCTTTCGTGACCGTGAGCAGGCGATGATCGCCGAGCTGTGCGCGTTCGACGGCGTGGTGCTGGCGACCGGCGGCGGTGCGGTGATGCGCGACGCCAACCGCAAGGCCCTGCACGAAGGCGGGCGGGTGGTGTATCTGCACGCCTCCGTCGAGCAGCAGGTCGGCCGTACGTCGCGTGATCGCAACCGTCCTTTGCTGCGCACCGCCGATCCGGCGAAGACTCTGCGTGACTTGCTCGAGATTCGCGATCCGCTCTATCGGGAGATCGCCGATCTGGTGGTGGAAACCGACGAACGGCCGCCGCGCATGGTGGTGCTCGACATTCTCGACCGTCTGGCACAGCTTCCACCCCGTTAAAGCGCCGCCGTAAATGCGTTATCCTCGGCGTCCTGCCACCTCCGTCGAGGTTGTGGCGGATGGCGTGCGAGCGGCGTCACATCAGCTAAAGGTCGCGGACATCCAATAATTCAAGGCAGGACGCCTGCTTCCATCTTCACTGTGGGGACACATGCAGACACTCAAGGTCGATTTAGGCGAGCGCAGCTACCCGATTCATATTGGCGAAGGTTTGTTGGATCAGCCCGAGTTGCTGGCGCCGCATATCCATGGGCGGCAAGTAGCAATCATCTCCAACGAGACCGTTGCGCCGCTCTATCTCGAACGTCTGACCCAAAGCCTTGCATCGTTCTCGGTGATTTCCGTGGTGCTGCCGGACGGCGAAGCCTTCAAGAACTGGGAAACCCTGCAACTGATCTTCGACGGCCTGCTGACCGCCCGTCATGACCGCCGCACCACGATCATCGCCCTCGGTGGCGGGGTCATCGGTGACATGGCCGGTTTCGCCGCCGCCTGCTACCAGCGCGGCGTCGATTTCATCCAGATTCCTACCACGCTGCTGTCCCAGGTCGACTCGTCGGTGGGCGGCAAGACCGGCATCAACCATCCGCTGGGCAAGAACATGGTCGGCGCGTTCTACCAGCCGAACGTGGTGCTGATCGATACCGCGTCCCTGAAAACCCTGCCGGCGCGTGAACTGTCGGCAGGCCTGGCGGAAGTCATCAAGTACGGGCTGATCTGCGATGAACCGTTCCTGACCTGGCTCGAAGACAATGTCGACGCCCTGCGTGCGCTGGACCAGAAAGTCCTGACTTACGCCATCGAGCGCTCCTGCGCAGCCAAGGCTGCCGTGGTCGGCGCCGATGAGAAGGAAACTGGCGTACGCGCCACGCTCAACCTCGGCCACACCTTCGGCCACGCCATCGAGACCCACATGGGCTATGGTGTCTGGTTGCATGGTGAGGCGGTCGCTGCTGGCACCGTGATGGCGCTGGAGATGTCCGCGCGCCTGGGCTGGATCAGCGAGCAGGAACGTGATCGCGGCATTCGTCTGTTCCAGCGTGCCGGTCTGCCGGTGATTCCGCCGGAAGAAATGACCGAAGCCGATTTTCTCGAACATATGGCAGTTGATAAAAAAGTGATCGACGGTCGTCTGCGCCTGGTGCTGCTGCGCCGGATGGGCGAAGCGGTGGTGACCGCCGATTATCCGAAAGAGGTTCTACAGGCCACGCTGGGAGCGGATTACCGCGCTCTGGCTCAGCTTAAAGGTTAATAAGATTCCGATGACTAGTTTGCATGCCGACGAGGCGTTCCTCGGCCATTTCCAGTTAAGTCACGACCCGTTCGCGCCGCGGGTGCCGGGCTTCAAATTCTTCCCGGCCCAGCGCAAGCCGGTGCTGGGTCAACTGCACCACCTGGCGCGTTACAGCCAGTTGCTGCTGGTGGTCACCGGCCCGCAAGGCAGCGGCAAGACCCTGTTGCGCCAGGCACTGGTGGCCAGTACCAACAAGCAATCGGTGCAGAGCGTTGTAGTGTCGGCCCGTGGTGCAGGCGATGCCGCCGGCATCCTGCGGCAGGTCGCCCAGGCGCTGAACGTGGCGCAGGCCGAGGTCGGTGCGATTCTGGCGCAAGTGGTACAGCTTGCTCTCACGGGTCAGGAAGTCTATCTGCTGGTGGACGACGCCGAGCAACTTGATGAATCTGCGTTAGAAGCGCTGATGGCGCTGGGCGCCGGTGCACCGGAAGGTCGTCCGCACGTGTTCCTGTTCGGTGAGTCGTCGCTGATCGCTCAGCTGGAGGCTCTGCATCTCGAGGAAGAGCGCTTCCACGTCATCGAATTGCAGCCGTATACCGAAGAGGAAACCCGCGAATACCTCGACCAGCGGCTCGAAGGTGCGGGCCGGGGTGTCGAACTTTTCACCGCGGATCAGATCTCTGATATTCACGAAAGCGCCGAGGGTTGGCCTGGCAACATCAACCAGGTTGCTCGCGATGCACTGATCGAAGTCATGATTGCCAGCCGCTCTGCGGTGAAGCGTCCAAGTATGGGGTTCAACATGCCGAAGAAACACGTATTGGCGATTTCCGCTGTCGTTGTGGTCGCGGTCGCCGCTGCCTGGCTGATGCCGGGTCGTAACAAGGCACCAACCACCGGCGCACCCGCCAACGAACAGGCACAACTGCCGTTGGGTCAGGGCGCCAAGGGTGGCGCGCCGAACGTCGAGTTCGCCGGCAATACCCAGCCAATGCCGCTGCCGTTGGTCGGCAACTCGCAGCCGGTCATGCGTGGCCCGTTGGCTGAAGCCGCTGGTGGCATCACCGAAGGTGACGACGGCGTGCCGCTTGAAGGCTCCAGCGCTACGCCGCCGACCGTCACCACCTCCGCACCGCCGGCAGGTGTTCCGGCCGGTCCGGCACCGACCCCGGTTCCGGTGCCAGCAGCCAAGCCGACTCCAGCGCCGACTCAGATCGCTACCGCCAAACCCGCTCCGGCTCCAGCGGCAAAACCTGCTCCTGCGCCGGCCAAACCCGCTGTAGCAGCCAAACCGGCCGAGAAACCGGTTACCGTCGCCAAAGCCGCCGGTGGCAGCTGGTACGCCGGTCAGCCGACCAGTAACTACGTGGTGCAGATCCTCGGCACCAGCTCCGAAGCCGCCGCACAGAATTTCGTCAAGGAGCAGGGCGGCGAGTACCGTTATTTCAAGAAAGTCCTCAACGGCAAACCTCTCTACGTGATCACCTACGGCAACTTCGCCAATCGTGATGCAGCCGTTTCTGCCATCAAGGCCTTGCCAGCGAAGGTTCAGGCTGGTAAACCTTGGCCTCGCACTGTCGCCAGCGTCCAACAGGAACTGGCAACAACTCGCTGAAGATTCGGCGGCCTTACCCAGGCCGCCTCTCCAAGCACCTCAAAATTTCTACACGTGCGCGCTTCCTTCCAGGTCGCGTGCCTTGTGGTGTCTGCGTCACAGTAGTCTTTGAGTCGTTGCAGTCAGAATTAAAAAAGTTTTGACTAGCACAGCAGATCGCTTTAAACCTTTCACAAATGCGACATGGATTTGCGACATTTCGTCGTCAAATTTGTGAGCGTCTGTGTCGCTGTGTACAATGACCACCCTTTTGCCCCGCTAAGCCGGCGTACGTTCGGCGCGGAATGCAAGTGGTTGAATTGAAAAGAAATTTGCCTCGAAAAGAGGCAGCCTGGTGAGAAAGTGTCTATGAAAGCAGGTCTGTACCAACCAGATGAATTCAAGGATAACTGCGGTTTCGGCCTGATAGCCCATATGCAGGGCGAGCCCAGTCATACCCTTTTGCAAACGGCCATTGAGGCCCTGACCTGCATGACCCACCGCGGTGGGATTAATGCCGACGGCAAGACCGGTGACGGTTGCGGTCTGCTGATTCAAAAACCCGATGCCTTCCTGCGTGCCATTGCCCAGGAAACCTTCAGCGTCGAGCTGCCCAAGCAATATGCCGTGGGCATGGTCTTCTTCAACCAGGATCCGGCCAAGGCCGAAGCCGCTCGCGAGAACATGAACCGCGAGATCCTCGCTGAAGGCCTGCAACTGATCGGCTGGCGCAAAGTGCCGATCGACACCAGCGTCCTCGGCCGCCTGGCCCTTGAGCGCCTGCCGCAGATCGAGCAGGTGTACATCGGCGGTGAAGGCCTGAGCGATCAGGACATGGCGGTCAAGCTGTTCAGCGCCCGTCGTCGCTCGTCGGTGGCCAACGCCGCCGATACCGACCACTACATCTGCAGCTTTTCGCACAAGACCATCATCTATAAAGGCCTGATGATGCCGGCCGACCTGGCCGCGTTCTATCCGGACCTCGGTGATCAGCGTCTGCAAACCGCGATCTGCGTATTTCACCAGCGCTTTTCCACCAACACCCTGCCGAAATGGCCGCTGGCTCAGCCATTCCGCTTCCTCGCCCACAACGGCGAGATCAACACCATCACCGGCAACCGTAACTGGGCACAGGCCCGTCGGACCAAGTTCACCAACGATCTGATGGATCTGGAAGAACTCGGCCCGCTGGTCAACCGTGTCGGTTCTGACTCATCGAGCATGGACAACATGCTTGAACTGATGGTCACCGGCGGCATCGACCTGTTCCGTGGTGTGCGGATGATTATTCCGCCTGCGTGGCAGAACGTCGAAACCATGGACCCGGATCTGCGTGCGTTCTACGAGTACAACTCGATGCACATGGAACCGTGGGATGGCCCGGCCGGCGTGGTCATGACCGACGGTCGTTACGCGGTGTGCCTGCTTGACCGTAACGGTCTGCGTCCGGCGCGCTGGGTCACCACCACCAACGGTTTCATTACCGTTGCTTCGGAAATCGGCGTCTGGAACTACCAGCCGCAAGACGTGATCGCCAAGGGCCGTGTCGGTCCGGGCCAGATCCTCGCCGTGGACACCGAAACCGGGCAGATCCTCGACACCGACGCGATCGACAACCGTCTGAAGTCCCGTCATCCGTACAAGCAATGGCTGCGCAAGAATGCCCTGCGCATTCAGGCGACCATGGAAGACAACGACCACGGTTCGGCGTTCTACGACGTCGATCAGCTCAAGCAATACATGAAGATGTATCAGGTCACGTTCGAAGAGCGTGATCAGGTGCTGCGTCCGCTCGGCGAACAGGGCTACGAAGCCGTCGGTTCGATGGGCGATGACACGCCGATGGCCGTGCTGTCGCAGCGTGTACGCACGCCTTACGATTATTTCCGCCAGCAATTCGCGCAGGTCACCAACCCGCCGATCGACCCGCTGCGTGAAGCAATCGTGATGTCGCTGGAAATCTGCCTCGGTGCCGAGCGCAACATTTTCCAGGAGTCGCCGGAACACGCCTCGCGCGTGATCCTCAGCTCGCCGGTCATTTCCCCGGCCAAGTGGCGCTCGCTGATGAACCTCGACCGCCCGGGTTTCGAGCGGCAGATCATCGACCTCAACTACGACGAAAGCGTCGGCCTCGAAGCGGCGATCCGCAACGTCGCCGATCAGGCTGAAGAAGCCGTGCGTGCCGGTCGTACCCAGATCGTCCTCAGCGACCGCCATATCGCGCCGGGCAAACTGCCGATCCACGCATCCCTGGCGACCGGTGCAGTGCACCACCGCCTGACCGAAAAAGGCCTGCGCTGCGATTCCAACATCCTCGTGGAAACCGCGACCGCACGCGATCCGCATCACTTCGCGGTGCTGATCGGTTTCGGCGCCTCGGCGGTCTATCCGTTCCTGGCCTACGAAGTGCTGGGTGACCTGATCCGTACCGGTGAAGTGCTGGGCGACCTCTATGAGGTGTTCAAGAACTACCGTAAAGGCATCACCAAAGGCCTGCTGAAGATCCTGTCGAAGATGGGCATCTCGACCATCGCCTCCTATCGCGGTGCGCAGTTGTTCGAAGCCATCGGCCTGTCCGAAGAAGTCTGCGAGCTGAGCTTCCGTGGCGTGCCGAGCCGAATCAAGGGCGCGCGCTTCGTCGACATCGAAGCCGAGCAGAAAGCACTCGCCACCGAAGCCTGGAGTCCGCGCAAGCCGATCCAGCAGGGCGGTTTGCTGAAGTTCGTCCACGGTGGCGAATATCACGCCTACAACCCGGACGTGGTCAACACCCTGCAAGCCGCCGTGCAGCAGGGCGACTACGCCAAGTTCAAGGAATACACCTCGCTGGTGGACAACCGTCCGGTGTCGATGATCCGCGACCTGTTCAAGGTCAAGACTCTCGACACACCGCTGGACATCAGTGAAATCGAACCGCTGGAATCGGTGCTCAAGCGCTTCGACTCCGCCGGTATCTCGCTGGGCGCCTTGTCGCCGGAAGCTCACGAAGCCCTGGCCGAAGCCATGAACCGCCTCGGTGCGCGTTCCAACTCCGGTGAAGGTGGTGAAGATCCGGCGCGTTACGGCACCATCAAGAGCTCGAAAATCAAGCAGGTTGCGACTGGCCGCTTCGGCGTAACCCCGGAATACCTGGTCAACGCCGAAGTGCTGCAGATCAAGGTCGCCCAGGGCGCCAAGCCGGGCGAGGGCGGACAACTGCCGGGCGGTAAAGTGAACGGGCTGATCGCCAAGTTGCGTTACGCAGTACCGGGCGTGACCCTGATTTCGCCACCGCCGCACCACGACATCTATTCGATCGAAGACTTGTCGCAGCTGATTTTCGACCTGAAGCAGGTCAACCCGAAGGCACTGGTTTCGGTGAAGCTGGTGGCTGAAGCAGGCGTCGGCACCATCGCCGCCGGTGTAGCCAAGGCCTACGCGGACTTGATCACCATCTCCGGCTACGACGGTGGCACCGGTGCTTCGCCGCTGACTTCGATCAAATACGCGGGCGCACCGTGGGAACTCGGCCTCGCCGAAACCCACCAGACCCTGCGCGGCAACGACCTGCGCGGCAAAGTCCGGGTGCAGACCGACGGCGGCCTGAAAACCGGCCTCGACGTGATCAAGGCTGCAATCCTCGGCGCTGAAAGCTTCGGCTTCGGTACCGCGCCGATGATCGCGCTGGGCTGCAAATACCTGCGTATCTGCCACCTGAACAACTGCGCCACCGGCGTTGCGACGCAGAACGAGAAGCTGCGCAAGGATCACTACATCGGTACCGTCGACATGGTGGTGAATTTCTTCACCTACGTCGCCGAAGAAACCCGTGAGTGGCTGGCCAAACTCGGCGTGCGCTCCCTCGAAGAACTGATCGGTCGCACCGATCTGCTGGAAATCCTCGAGGGCCAGACCGCCAAGCAACACCACCTGGATCTGACCCCGCTGCTGGGTAGCGATCACATTCCGGCGGACAAGCCACAGTTCTGCGGCGTTGAGCGCAACCCGCCGTTCGACCAAGGCCTGCTGGCCGAGAAAATGGTCGAGATGGCTTCGCCGGCGATCAACGACATGAGCGGCGCCGAGTTCGATCTGGACATCTGCAACTGCGACCGTTCGATCGGCGCGCGGATCTCCGGCGAAATCGCCCGCAAGCACGGCAACCAGGGGATGGCGAAAGCGCCGATCACCTTCCGCTTCAAGGGCACTGCCGGTCAGAGCTTCGGCGTGTGGAACGCCGGCGGTCTGAACCTGTACCTGGAAGGCGACGCCAACGACTACGTCGGCAAAGGCATGACCGGTGGCAAGCTGACCATCGTGCCGCCGAAAGGCAGCGTTTATAAGACTCAGGAAAGCGCCATCATCGGCAACACCTGCCTGTACGGCGCCACGGGCGGCAAGCTGTTCGCCGCCGGCACTGCAGGTGAGCGTTTCGCCGTGCGTAACTCCGGTGCCCACACGGTTGTGGAAGGCACTGGCGATCACTGCTGCGAGTACATGACCGGTGGTTTCGTCTGCGTTCTGGGCAAGACCGGTTACAACTTCGGCTCTGGCATGACCGGTGGTTTCGCCTATGTGCTCGATCAGGACAACACCTTCGTTGACCGGGTCAACCACGAACTGGTGGAAATCCAGCGGATCAGCGGCGAGGCGATGGAAGCCTATCGCAGCCACCTGCAAAACGTGCTGAACGAGTACGTCGCGGAAACCGACAGCGAGTGGGGTCGTGAACTCGCCGAAAACCTCGATGACTACCTGCGCCGTTTCTGGCTGGTCA
Organism: Pseudomonas sp. AD21; assembly: GCF_002878485.1. Taxonomy (NCBI): domain Bacteria; kingdom Pseudomonadati; phylum Pseudomonadota; class Gammaproteobacteria; order Pseudomonadales; family Pseudomonadaceae; genus Pseudomonas; species Pseudomonas sp. AD21. The sequence continues at coordinate 113,435 of NZ_NQYG01000012.1, read as the reverse complement.
AACCGAAGGCGGCGAGTCTGAAATCTCTGCTCTCCAGTACTCGTGCGAGTCCGCAATAACGGCGCAGCTGCAAGCCACTGGCTTCAAGCGGCAAGCTGAAGCCAGTGCGCGCTGTAACGGACTAATGTGATTTTCTTGCAGCTTGAAGCTTGTAGCTTGGAGCTGTCGTGTAAGAGGTTTTGAAGATGGCCGAACGTCTCAGTAACGACTTTCAATTCATCGATGTCGGGCGCAAAGATCCGAAGAAGAAACTGTTGCGTCAACGCAAGAAAGAGTTCGTCGAAATCTACGAACCGTTCAAACCCCAGCAGTCGGCCGATCAGGCCCACCGCTGCCTGGGTTGCGGCAACCCGTATTGCGAATGGAAGTGCCCGGTGCACAACTTCATTCCGAACTGGCTGAAGCTGGTGGCCGAGGGCAACATCCTCCAGGCCGCCGAACTGTCGCACCAGACCAACACCCTGCCGGAAGTCTGCGGCAGGGTTTGTCCCCAGGATCGTCTGTGCGAGGGTGCCTGCACCCTCAACGACGGTTTCGGCGCCGTGACCATCGGTTCGGTCGAGAAGTACATCACTGACACCGCGTTTGCCATGGGCTGGCGCCCGGACATGTCCAAGGTCAAGCCAACCGGCAAGCGTGTCGCGATCATCGGTGCGGGCCCGGCGGGTCTGGGCTGTGCCGACGTGCTGGTACGCGGCGGCGTGACCCCGGTGGTGTTCGACAAGAACCCGGAAATCGGCGGTCTGCTGACGTTCGGTATCCCCGAGTTCAAGCTGGAAAAGACCGTGCTGAGCAATCGTCGCGAAGTCTTCACCGGCATGGGCATCGAGTTCCGCCTCAATACCGAGGTCGGCAAAGACGTGACCATGGAACAACTGCTCGCCGAATACGATGCGGTGTTCATGGGCATGGGCACCTACACCTACATGAAGGGTGGTTTTGCCGGTGAGGATCTGCCGGGCGTCTACGACGCGTTGGACTTCCTGATCGCCAACGTCAACCGTAACCTGGGCTTTGAAAAGTCGCCGGAAGATTTCGTCGACATGAAAGGCAAGAAGGTCGTGGTACTCGGCGGTGGTGACACCGCGATGGACTGCAACCGCACCTCGATTCGCCAGGGCGCCAAGTCGGTGACCTGCGCTTATCGTCGTGACGAAGCGAACATGCCCGGCTCGCGCAAAGAGGTGAAGAACGCCAAGGAAGAAGGCGTGAAATTTCTCTATAACCGCCAGCCGATCGCGATCGTCGGTGAAGACAAGGTTGAAGGCGTCAAAGTGGTCGAGACCCGTCTCGGCGAACCGGACGCCCGTGGCCGTCGCAGCCCTGAGCCGATCCCGGGTTCCGAAGAGATTATCCCGGCCGACGCCGTGGTCATCGCTTTCGGTTTCCGCCCGAGCCCGGCGCCGTGGTTCGAACAGTTCGAAATTCAGACCGACAGCCAGGGCCGCGTCGTCGCGCCTGAGCAAGGTCAGTACAAGCACCAGACCAGCAACCCGAAAATCTTCGCCGGTGGCGATATGGTGCGCGGTTCCGACCTGGTGGTGACGGCGATCTTCGAAGGCCGCAATGCCGCCGAAGGGATCCTCGATTACCTGGGCGTCTGATCCCGGCTCCTGAGCCAAACGCAATAAATCTGTGGGAGCGAGCCTGCTCGCGAAAGCGGTCTGTCAGCCAACTTAAATGTTGGATGTGCCGACCTCTTCGCGAGCGGGCTCGCTCCCACAGTTGTTTCTCGGTGTTGCTGATAGCGCATTGATCGTTCCCACGCTCTGCGTGGGAATGCAGCCGGGGACGCTCTGCGTCCCAAAAAGCTTGACGCAGAGCGTCACAGGAGGCGTTACCACGCAGAGCGTGGGAACGATCATTGCGCAATAAATTGACCCGATAGACAAAAGGCTGACCTGCATCCGTGCCTTTTGCGTCGCGCTCTGAGAAAATGCCCGCACTTTTTTTCCGGATGCCGACATGACTGCCCTGAAGAACGACCGTTTCCTCCGCGCCCTGCTCAAGCAACCCGTTGACGTCACCCCTGTGTGGATGATGCGCCAGGCCGGCCGCTACCTGCCGGAGTACCGCGCCAGCCGTGCCCACGCCGGTGATTTCATGAGCCTGTGCATGAATCCGGAGTTCGCCTGCGAAGTCACGTTGCAACCGCTCGACCGCTTTCCGCAACTGGATGCGGCGATCCTGTTTTCCGACATCCTCACCATCCCCGATGCCATGGGCCAGGGTTTGTACTTCGAGACCGGTGAAGGTCCGCGCTTCAAGAAAGTCGTCAGCACTCTGGCGGATATCGAAGCCTTGCCGATCCCTGATCCGCACAAGGATCTCGGTTACGTGATGGACGCGGTCAGCACCATCCGCCGCGAGCTGAACGGCCGCGTGCCGCTGATCGGCTTCTCTGGCAGCCCGTGGACCCTGGCGACTTACATGGTCGAAGGCGGCTCGTCGAAAGACTTCCGCAAAACCAAGGCGATGCTCTACGACAACCCGCAAGCCATGCACCTGCTGCTGGATAAACTGGCGCAGTCGGTGACCTCGTACCTCAACGGTCAGATCCAGGCCGGCGCACAAGCGGTGCAGATCTTCGATACCTGGGGCGGCAATCTGTCGGCCGCGGCGTACCAGGAATTCTCCCTGGCCTACATGAAGAAAATCGTCAGCGGCCTGATCCGCGAGCACGACGGTCGCAAGGTGCCGGTGATCCTGTTCACCAAAAACGGCGGCCTGTGGCTGGAAAGCATCGCCGAGGCTGGCGCCGACGCACTGGGCCTGGACTGGACCTGCGACATCGGCAACGCCCGCGCCCGTGTTGGTGACAAGGTTGCCCTGCAAGGCAACATGGACCCGACCGTGCTCTACGCCAAACCGGAAGCGATCCGCACTGAAGTGGGCCGTATTCTGGCCAGCTACGGCAAGGGCAGCGGGCATGTGTTCAACCTGGGTCACGGCATCACCCCTGAGGTTGATCCGGAGCACGCCGGTGCGTTCCTGCGTGCGGTGCATGAGTTGTCGGCGCAGTATCACGAGTGATCTTCGCCCGATAAAAAACGCCCGGCATATGCCGGGCGTTTTTGTTTCGATGATCCAAAGTCGGACGCGGATAAATTGTAGGAGTGAGCCTGCTCGCGATAGCGGTGAGTCAGTCGCCTAATATGTTGGCTGATACACCGCTATCGCGAGCAGGCTCACTCCTACATGGGATTCTTGTCAGGCTTTTACACCGCCCAGCGGCGGCAACTTCGCCAGCTTCAACGCAACCAGCAGCGCCACCAACAACAGTGCACCAATAAACAAGCCAATCCCGTTCCACCCGCCCAAATGCCAGAACACCCCACCCGCCGTCCCGGCAATGCTGGAGCCGGCGTAATAACTGAACAGGTACAACGACGACGCCTGCCCCTTGGCCTTGGTCGCCCGCCGGCCAATCCAGCTACTCGCCACCGAGTGCGCAGCGAAGAAGCCAAAAGTGAAGATCAGCATGCCGACGATCACCAGCAACAGCGGCGTAAACATCGTCAAGGCAAGGCCGGCAAACATCAGCGCAATGGTCGCCCACAATACTTTGCGTCGCCCCAGCTTGTCCGCCAGCGAACCGATCTTCGCCGAACTGTAGATACCTGACAGGTACACCACCGAGAGCAACCCGACGAACACCTGATCAAGGTTGTACGGCGCGGCGAGCAGGCGATAACCGATGTAGTTGAACAGCGTAACGAACGCGCCCATCAGCACGAACGCTTCGAGAAACAACAGCGGCAGACCGGCATCGCGAAAGTGCATGGTGAAGCCGTCGAGCAGGCTGCGCGGGTGCAGCGAGCGCGAGCGGAAGTTGCGCGACTCGGGAAGGATCTTGCAGAACACCGCTGCCGCAATCAGCGCCAGACCGCCGATCACCAGCATCGCCGTGTGCCAGCTGACGAAGTCGATCAGCACGCCGGTGATCAACCGCCCACTCATCCCGCCAATGGCGTTGCCGCCGATATAAAGCCCCATCGCCAGACCGATGTGCTGCGGGTGGATCTCTTCGCTCAGGTAGGTCATCGCCACTGCCGCCAGGCCGCTCAGCGACAGCCCGATCAGCGCACGCATGATCAGCACACCTTGCCAGCTCGGCATCATCGAACTGGCGATGGTGCACAGCGCTGCGGCGAACAGCGCCGCGACCATCACCGGTTTGCGTCCGATGCGGTCGGAAATCGGCCCGGTGATCAACAGGCCGATAGCGAGCATGCCGGTGGCCACCGAGAGGATCAGGCTGCTCTGCGCCGCGTTGATTCCGTACTCATGGGACAACAGCGGCATCATCGGCTGCACGCAGTAGAGCAGGGCAAACGTCGCGAATCCGCCGCTGAACAGCGCCAGCACCGTGCGCATGAACATCGGCGTGCCTTTTTCGATGTAGATCTCTTGCAGCTCGGCAACGACATCGTCCGCCGCGGCAGGCGGAACTTCATGGGCAAGAGGGGCGGCGGCGGTTTTCACATCAGACCTCGGAGGGCACGGCCAGGCAGGCAATGAAAAAATCATATAGCTGGCTAATGTTTCTATCCAATATATTGTTCGACCTGTTTGATAGCTTTAACGACCTAATGGGGTGTCCATGGAATTGCGTCATCTGCGCTACTTCATCGCCGTCGCCGAAGAACTGCATTTCGGCCGCGCCGCACAGGTGCTGGGGATCTCCCAGCCACCGCTGAGCCAGCAGATTCAGGCGCTGGAGCAAGAGGTCGGCGCGCGGTTATTTGAAAGAACTAATCGTCGGGTCGAACTGAGCGAGGCTGGCCGATTGTTTCTCGAAGAGGCGCGGCTGGTGCTGGCGCAAGTCGACAAAGCGGCAGATGTCGCCCGGCGTGCGCAACTCGGTGAGCTGGGTGAACTGAAGATCGGCTTCACCTCGTCGGCACCGTTCAACTCGACCATTCCCCAGGCGATCTTTGCCTTTCGCCAGCGTTTCCCGGCCGTGCACCTGAACCTTCGCGAGATGAGTAGCACGCAGGTTGCCGAGGGCCTGGTGGACGAGTCGATCGAGGTCGGCATCATGCGCCCGCTGGGCCTGCCGGATTCGCTGAGTGTGGTGGAGTTGATGCGTGAGCCGCTGGTCGCGGTACTCGGTTCCAAGCATCCGTTGGCGCAAGGCAGTGAAGAAGGGCTGTTCCTCTCGGCGCTGGCACTGGAGCCGTTCGTGTTCTTTCCGCGCAGTTACGGCAGCGGGCTGTATGCGCAATTGCTGAGTCTGGCGCGCGATGCCGGGTTCAGCCCGCACTTCGCTCAAGAAGCGGGGGAGGCGATGACCATCATCGGTCTGGTCGCAGCGGGGCTTGGAGTTTCGGTACTGCCGGCGTCTTATCAGCGGATGCGCATCGACGGCGTGGTCTATCGCCCGTTGCTCGATCCGGAAGCGGTGTCTGCGGTGTGGCTGGTGCAGCGCAAGGATCAGAAATCGCCGATGGCCAAGGCGTTTGTCGACCTGCTCACGCGCAAGGTTGAACCTTCAAAGGCGTGATTGTTGCGCAATCAAATTGCGAGCAGGCTCGCTCCCACAGGGGAACGCATTCCAAGGTGGGAGCGAGCCTGCTCGCGAAGGCGTCGGCCCAAACATCACAGATTTCAGGGCAACCGCACCAAATCCCCCTTCAACGCCACCCGCGTGACAAATATCCCCGCCCGGCACTCGTACGTATTCAAATCCTTGCGCACATGCTGGTCGTAGTAACTGACGATATTCATTACAGCATTCGCCCCGACCCGCTTGGCATCGGCCTGCAACTTGATCAGATTCGACTGCAACACCCACTCGCAGGAGTTGTGGTCACTCTTGTTGAAACCATTGGTCTTCAAATCACTGACCACCCCTCGGCGCAGCAACTGCTGCGTGCCCTGCGGCCCATTACCGAGCAGATAGAACTTCACACTGCCATCCAGCCGCCCGGCGCGAATCGCATCCGACAGCACAGTTTCGAAGGGCATGTACATGAGGTTGGTGGCGTGGCTGGCGCTGGGCAGTAGCGCGAAAAACGCAGCGGCGATCAGGGCTTTCACTTGCATGGTCATCTCCTTGACTGTGAAAGAGAACCGCGAGTGCTCGACCGACCGGGCTCGCCGTTCTGACAGGCGTATTGATGGCCTGCATGAGCGAGTGTAGATGCTGTGTGGCGAGTATTCAGCTTGTGGAGCCGTGTTCACCACATTTGCGGTTACGAACTGTTTTAGCGAGTGTTTGTTTTCTTGCGCAGAATCGATTTCTTTAAGTGAGTGCCATGGATGCCACTTCGATACCAGCCCAAGGAAGGTAGTGTTCTGATCTGCGACTTCAGAGGTTATGAAGTACCTGAGATGGTCAAGGTCAGACCCGTTGTCGTGATACGAAAACACAGAACCAACAGTATGTTGGTGACGGTCGTACCGCTCAGTACCACTGCACCGGATTGTTTACTTGATCACCATTTCGAACTCTCCAGCCATCTTCAAGGCGCCAGCCCGATCTGTTGGGCGAAGTGCGATATGGTGGCCACTGTCAGCCTTTCCCGACTGGACCGGATCAAAAGCAGAGATCGTGAAGGACGGCGCGTCTATTTGATCTCACACCTTGAAACAGAAGAGTTCTGCGCCGTTAAAGCCGCAGTCAGGCGGGCGCTTGGGCTGTAATGGCAACAGAAGTGGCGCAGTGAGGCCAAACGCCAGCCGTTGTCCTGATTGATGATTCGGGCAATACTGCGAGCGTTCCCGCAAGGGGCTTGTGAGACTCTGAGGATCCTGGGCGACCAGCCATCGCAGAGCCAGACAGGTGATCGGCGATGACAAGCCAACCTGTTTGTGAAAGGGCGCCAATTGGCGCCCTTTGTCGTTTCTACAATCCCATCAATCCACGTGCGCCAAGTCCCCGCGCAACGCCACGCTCGACACCACCAGCCCGGCACGGCACTGGAATTTTTCGGTGTCTTTGTACAAATCGCGCTGGTCGACGCTGGCGATGTTGATCACGGCGTTGGCGTCGGCTTTTTTCGCGGCGTTCTGCAGGGTAGCGAGGGCCGATTGCAGGGCCCAGAAGCAGGCGTCGGCGTCGGATTTATTTGCGCCGTTGGTTTTGCGGCTGCTGCTCACGGTGTCGAGTGTGCGCACCTGTTTGGGCAGGGTTTCGCCGGCCAGGTAGAACTTCACGCTGCCGTCCAGCAGGCCGGCGTCGGTGGCGCGTTTGACGCCTTCGCGAAAGCTCAGGTAGGTCGGCTCGTCGGCGCCTTGCTTGACGATGCCCAGGTCGTTGACGAACTCGATGTCCGGGTTGATCGACAGTTCCTTGAGCACGTTGTCACGCAGGCGGTTGACCCAGCGGTTGTAGTTGCCGTGGATCTTGCCGTCCTTGGCGTCCAGGCCATAGCTGCTGCGGTAGTCGATTTCGAACGAGGTCGGGCTGAACGGAATGTCGACTTCGGCGTGGTGGCGGCCGCGTACGGTGATCGCTGCCTTGATCATGCCCGGACGTACCGATTGCACGACCCATTGGCGGTCGTTGAGCGCGGTGACAATGGCGCGGCTCATCTGTTGCTGGGTGAAACCGAGGTTGGGCGAGAACTGTTCCTTGGCGTTGTAAACCGGTTTGCTGGTGCAACCGCCGAGCACCAAGGCCAGGGCCAGCAGGGCGGCGATGCGGTGAAACTGAGTCATTCCCTTCACTCCAAACGTATTGCGGTCAGTGCCAGCGGCGGAAAATCAACGAGGTGTTGACGCCACCAAAAGCGAAATTGTTGTTCATCACATACTCGTGATGCATCTGGCGGAATTCGCCGCGCAGGTAATCGAGTTTGCCGCAGTGCGGATCGACCTCGTTGAGGTTGAGCGTGTGCACGTACAGGTCACGGTTGAGCATTTCGATGCTGAACCACGACTCCAGCGCGCCGCAGGCCCCGAGCGTGTGGCCGAGGAAACTCTTCTGCGAGCTGATCGGCATACGTTCGCCGAACAAGCTGCTGGTTGCCAGTGTTTCGGCAATGTCGCCCTGTTCTGTAGCGGTGCCGTGACCATTTACGTAACCGATTGCATCCGGCGTGAGCCCGGCGTCTTCCAGCGCCAGCTCCATGGCGCGGCGCATGGTGATCTGTTCGGGGCGGGTGGTGTGTTGGCCGTCGGCGTTGCTGCCGAAGCCGACAATTTCCGCATGGATCCGCGCCCCGCGAGCCAGAGCGTGTTCCAGCTCTTCAAGCACCAGCATGCCGCCGCCTTCGCCGATCACCAGGCCGTCGCGGCCCTTGTCGTACGGGCGTGGACTGGTTTGCGGCGCGTCGTTTTTCAGGCTGGTGGCGTAGAGCGCGTCGAAGACCATCGCTTCGGTCGGGCACAGCTCTTCGGCGCCGCCGGCGAGCATCAGCGGCAGCCGTCCGAACTTGATCGCCTCATAGGCATAACCGATGCCCTGGCTGCCGCTGGTGCAGGCGCTGGACGTCGGGATCAGACGCCCGGTGAGGCCGAAGAAGATGCTGATGTTGGCGGCGGTGGTGTGCGGCATCATTCGCACGTAGGAGTTGGCGTTGAGGCCCTCGGCCACCGAATTGAGCAGCATGTTGCCGAATGCCTTGATCTCGTCGGTGCTGCCGGTGGATGAGCCGCAGGCCACGCCCATGCGCCCGTCCTTGATCATTGCGTCGCCAAGCAGGCCGGCGTCGGCCAGTGCCTGTTCTGCCGCACCTACGGCCAGCCGCGAGACCCGGCCCATGCTGCGCAGTTGCTTGCGGGTCCAGTGCGCCGGGACGACGAAGTCATCGATCGGCCCGGCCAGACGGGTGTTGAGTTCGCTGAAGCGGTCCCACTCGTCCATCCGGCGGATGCCGCTGCGGTTGGCCGCGAAGTTGCCGGCGATGGTCTGCCAGTCGCTGCCCAGCGAGGTGATGCCGGCCATGCCGGTGACGACGACGCGCTTCATCAGCACAGGCCTCCGTTGACCGCCAGGACCTGGCGGGTGATGTACGAGGCTTCCGCCGACATCAGGAAATTCACCGCACTGGCCACCTCTTCCGGGGTGCCCATGCGTTGTGCGGGGATCATTTTCATCAGTTCTTCCACCGGCACGTTTTCATCCAGCATCGCCGTGTCGATCAGGCCCGGTGCGACGCAGTTAACCGTGATTTTGCGCTTGCCCAGCTCGATCGCCAACGCTTTCGCGGCGCCGATCACGCCGGCCTTGGAGGCGCTGTAGTTGACTTGGCCACGGTTGCCGATCAACCCCGACACCGAGGTGATACAGACGATCCGACCAGCGGCGCGACGACGGATCATCGGCATCATCACCGGGTGCAGGACGTTGTAGAAACCGTCGAGGTTGGTGCGCAGCACCACGTCCCAATCGTCATCGCTCAGCGCCGGAAACGCACCGTCGCGGGTCAGTCCGGCGTTGAGCACCACGCCGTAATAGGCACCGTGGGTTTCGACGTCGGCTTCGAGGATGGTTTTGCAGGTTTCGCGGTCGGCGACGTCGAATTGCAGAATGCGTGCGTTGCGGCCCAGCGCTTCGATTTCGGCCTGAACGGCTTGCGCTTCAGTCAAGCCGCTGCGGCAATGCAGGACGATGTCATGTCCGGCCTGCGCCAGGCGCAAGGCGATGGCGCGGCCGATGCCACGGCTGGAGCCGGTGACCAGTACGGATTCAGTCATCGTTCGACTCCTTGTTTTGTTCAAGATATTGGCTGGGCTGGGGCGGGCGAAAGACATTCAACCGGGCGCTGGCCTCGATGCCGGGCCCGTGGATGTGACATTCGAACACGCCCATGCCGTTGTCGTCTTCCAGCGAGCGGATGCCGTGGATGGTCAGTTCGCAGCCGGCAGGGAAGGCCTCGACGTTGCACTCGAATTTACGTGTGCCGAGCAGGAAACCCAGCTCCACCGGGTTGCCCTTCTGCCGCGCGTGGCAACCGGCGAACGCGGCGACGCTTTGCGCCATCAGCTCAACGCCGACCCACGCCGGCAGGCTGCCATCGGGCAGGCTGAACAAGCCGTCGGGCTTGATCGTGAGGCGGGTATGGATCTGCTCATCGTCGAAACTGAGGATGCGATCGATCAGAATCATGTCGCCAGCGTGCGGCAGCAGTTCGGCGAGCGGCCAGTCGGTCATGGGGCGTCTCCGATAATCAGGCTGACGTTGTTGCCCCCGAAGGCAAACGAGTTGCTCATCAGGTAGCGCGGTGCAATGGACGACAGGCGTTCGTTCGCGGTCACCCAGTGCAGGGCTGGCAGGTCGGGATCGGGCTGTGTGTCCCAGACGTGCGGCGGCAAGGCCTGCTGCGGATTGTCGGCGCTCAGGCTCAGCCAGCAGAACGCCGCTTCCAGCGCACCTGCCGCGCCGAGGGTGTGACCGGTCATCGGCTTGGTCGACGAGCAGGCTACACCGTCCGGGAACAGCGTGGCGACCGCCAGGCTTTCCATCGCGTCGTTGTGCTGGGTCGCCGTGCCGTGCAGGTTCAGGTAACTGATTTGCGTAGCTTGCAGCTGTGCGCGGCTCAAGGCTTTGTGCATTGCTTGCAGGGCGCCGCGGCCGCTCGGCTCCGGGGCGGAAATGTGGTGCGCGTCGCAGCTGGCCCCGGCGCCGAGCAGGGCGATGGCCGGACCCTCGCCGCGCTGCTTGCTCATCAGGAACAACACCGCCGCTTCGCCGATGTTGATGCCGTTGCGGTTGGCCGAGAACGGATTGCAGCGCTCATCGGACACCGCCTCCAGTGCGCTGAAACCGTTGAGCGTCAGCTTGCACAGGCTGTCGACCCCGCCGCACAGCACGGCATCGCACAGACCCAGATCGAGCAGGCGCTGCGCGCTCATCAGCGCCCGGGCGCTGGAGGTGCAGGCGGTGGAGATCACGTAGGCCGGGCCGCTGACCTGTAGCCAGTCGGCAAGAAAATTCGCCGGTGCGCCGAGTTCCTGTTGCCGGTAGTCGTACTCGACGGGGAACTGTTGCTCGCGAAGGTAGTGCGCCAGACCACGGCTGGCTTCGTCGATGCCCGAGGTGCTGGTGCCGAGCACCACGCCGATGCGCTCGCGACCATACGTCTCGATTGCCCGGCCGATGTCAGCGCGAATCTGCAGCGCGGCTTCCAGCAGCAGTTGATTGTTGCGGCTGCTCTGGTCGGCCAGTTCGGCCGGAATCGCCGCCAGCTCACCGAGCACCGCCGCCACGGGCAACTCGCGCCCGGCGATCCAGCCGGACTCAAGGCGCATGCCCGAGCAGTCACCGGCAAACAGGTTGTGCGCGACTTGATGCTTGTCGCGGCCCAGCGCGCAAATCACGCCGAGGGCATTGAGGTAGGCGGTCATGGCGTCGGTTCACCGAGGGGAGAAACCCGATAGTGCGGGCCTTGGGGCAGGTTCAATTCGAAACTCAACGGTTGTGCATAACGGATCGCCCAGCGCGGCGGCAGCGAGCGTTGCTCACCGTGTTGCTGCGCGGCGGGATAGTTGCGCAGCAGCTCGCCGGTGGGGGTCAGGGCGAACAGCAGCGCGGCAAACAGCTCCCGGGCTTCCGGGTTCGGCGGCAGCAGCCCGTCGGCCTGCCAGCGACCGTCGATCAGTTGCTGACGCGCCTGGGGGATGCCCAGCGGGTCCATCATCGACCAGCGGATGCCTTGGCCTTCACGCTGGATCACCAGCAGCCAGTCCTGACGTTGCTCGGCTTGCTGGCGTTCGATGTGCAGTTGCAGCGGTAGCGGCAGCGTCGGATTGCTCGTGGGCAGCGGGGCCTGGCTGGCGCAGGCACTGAGCAGGGCAAATATCACCAACATCAGCCACGCCCCAAACCTTGTAGGAGTGAGCCTGCTCGCGATGACGGTGGCACATTCGAAAAACATGTCGGCTGACCCACCGCTTTCGCGAGCAGGCTCACTCCTACAGGTTATGTGTGGCATCAAAAAACACCTTCAAGCGGCTTGCGCGCCACGACATTCACCAACGTTTCCTCGCGCTCGCCAAACGGCTTCGGCCGGCGCAACCCAAACCGCTCCAGCAAGCCGAAATCCTTCGACCGGCTCCACCACAGATACGGGTACGAGACATTGCGCTGGGTGAACTCGAAGCCCTGCTGGCGAATCATCTCCAGGTACTGCGCGGCGCTCCTCTGCACATGCATCGGATGGCGGAACAGCCAGCGGATCACCCAAGTATCAATGTAGGCCTCGGTGGACTCGGCGAACAGCAGATAACCGCCCGGTTTGAGCACACGGTAGAACTCGGCGAGGGCCTTTTCCTGTTCGACCAGATGATGAAAGGTCTGGTGGCAGAACAGCAGGTCGACACTGGCGTCCGCCACGTTGAGCGTCGCGCAGTCGCTGCCGATCAGTTCGACGTCGACACCCTGGCGCGCCGCTTCCGCTGCACTCAACTCAAGGCTGTGTGGATCCGCATCGACGCCAATCAAACGCTGTGGGGCGAAGGTCTGGCGCAGATGCCGGAACGACTTGCCCTGGCCACAACCGGCATCCAGCAGCACCGGATTGGCCGGCAGCGACTCGCTGAACAGCCCGCGCAGGTCGTTGATCGCCACGCGCAGCACATGGTGCTGCCAGGTGTGGCTGCGCAGGAACCAGAAACCGAAGCGGGTTTCCTCGACGTAGCTGTCGCTCAAGTAATTCATGGGGCGTCCTTTGCACAGAGTTCGGAAATCATCTTCAACCGGCGGCGCGCTTCGCTGACGAACGGGTTGCGTTCATCCCAGGCGTAACCGGCGAGGATCGAGCAGATCATCCGGCGAATGTCCGCCTGGCTGTCTTGATAAAAAATCACGTCCTGAAAGGTGCCGGCGTACCAGCCCTCGACGTAGCAGCGGAAAGTATCGACCCCGCGTTTGAGCGGCTCGGCGAACTCGCGCTGCCAGTCGACGGTTTCGCCCTGCAACTGCCGGTGCAGGACGGCGGCGGCCATGCTCGCCGAGCGCATGGCGATGGTCACGCCGGAGGAGAACACCGGGTCGAGAAATTCCGCCGCATTGCCAAGCAGGGCAAAGCCCTGACCGTGCAGGGTTTTGACGTTGGCCGCATAACCGCCGAGGGTGCGCGCCGGGGTGTCCCACACGGCGTTGTTCAGCACGCCGGCGAGGCTCGGAGTCTCGGCGATGAAGCTGCGCAGGCAGGCATCCAGATCGCAGTCGCGACCCTTGAAGTGTTCGGCGGCGGCGACTACGCCCACCGAGCAGCGACCGTTGCTGAACGGGATGGTCCAGAACCAGATGTCGCGGTGCTCTGGATGGGTGGTGACGAGGATTTTCTCGCGGTCGAAGGCCGGGTTGTCGATGTGATCTTCGACGTGGGTGAACACCGCCTGGCGCAGCGGGAAGTTCGACGGTGCTTCCAGATCGAGCAGGCGCGACAACACGCGACCGTAACCGCTGGCGTCGAGCACGAAATCTGCTTCGATGCGGTACTCGCTGCCGTCTTCGCGCAGCACGTCGAGCTGCGGTTTGGCCCGCTCGAAATCAACGCGGACGATGGCGTCGCCATAACGGATCTCGACACCTTGCAGCGCCGCCTGATCAGCCAGCAGCTTATCGAAATCGGCGCGTTGCACCTGGAACGTGGTCGGCTTGCCACCGGTGAAGGTGTCGCCGAAGTCGAAGGCGCTGTAGCGCTCGCCCCAGGCGAATGCAGCACCGGTCTTGCGCTGGAAGCCGGCGGCGTTGACAGCGTCGAGCATGCCGGCCTCTTCGACGAAATCCAGGCAATGACACAGCAGGCTTTCGCCGATGGAAAAACGAGGGAAGTGCTGGCGCTCGATCACCAGCACGTCGTGGCCCTTGCGCGTGAGCAGTGCGGCGGCGATGGCGCCGGACGGGCCGGCACCGATGATCACGACCTGACGGGATTCCATTTCAACGATTGGCACGTGAGCTCCCGGGCGCGGTGGCGGTGTGTTTCAGAGGCGTGCGATGCAGGCCGATCAGGGCCGGCAACAACGTCGCGATCAGGCCCATCAGCATCAGCGCGAGGTACAGCGCCGGGCTGATCAGCTGTTGTTGCAGCAACAGGTTGAGAAAGACGATTTCGCTCAGGCCGCGGATGTTCAGCAGCACGCTTTCGCGCCAGCGGTTGGCACCTTCGAACGAGGTGCCGGCCCAGCCCAGGCCGAGCCAGTTGCCGAGCAGTTTACTGGCAATCGGCAATAGCAGCAGCGCCATCCATTGCACCGTGCCAAGGCTGGCGAGGGCGCTGTGCACGTCAATCTGCACGATGCCGAACGTGAGGATCAGCGGGATCGCGATCCACGTCTGCAAGCGGCTCATCCACCGCGCCGGCAATGGCAACACCAGCGGCACCTTCAGCAGCGCCATGCACAACAGGTAGCCGATGCCGAAAATCAATGCGTTGAGTTTGTAGTGCTCGGCGAGCACCAGCAGCGCGAAGAAGCCGAGGCTGTAGGTCAGCGGGCGACGCACGCGCAACAGATGCAGCAGCACCGGCACGCAGGCCAACCCGAGCGGCAGCAACAGGCTGCTCAAATGCAGACTGCCCTGAGCGAGACCGAACAGCGTCCAGCAGGTCAGGTCGATCAGGATCGCCGTCTGCACCAGACGCCGGGTGGCAGCGGGCGGGTAGTCGATGTGGCGCAAATACAGGTACAGCACCGGGATCGCCGTGATCGCGAACACCAGGCCGATCGCCAGCGAGTTCAGCCACGGTTGCGCCGGCAGCAGCCAGGTGGCGGCTGCCAGACCACAGGCGAACGGCACGGCAAAACTCGGTACGGCGATTTTCACGCTCTGGCGGTCGAGACGCAGATCGATCACATCGCTGAGGATGTGCCCGAGCAACAACGCGAAGCTCAGGCTGTAGAGGTCTTTCAGCCACCCCGGCGCAATCAGTTCGGCGCCGCTGAGTTGCCAGCCCGGTTCGATCCAGAAGTACATCAGCAGCGGCAAGCCGAAGCTTGCCAGCAGCAACTGGCTGACGATCGGGATCAGGCCAAAATACCTTCCGACGCGGGTCGCTACGGCGAACAATGCCAGCGCCATCAGCCAGAAGCCGACGACCATCACGCTGCCGGTTCCGCGACGGTGGCGCTGTGGGCGTGACGTCCGGCCCACGGTGCGAGGATGAAGCTGAAGGCCAGCCCGAGGCTCACCGCCAGGCCGAAGTTGCTCACCGCCGGCGTGCTGGACACCGCCAGCAGACCGAATGACAGCCACGTCGTCAGCGCCGCCAGCAAGGTGCCCAGCAGGCTGACAGCGGCACCGCCGACCTGCTCGCGCATAAGGATCGCGTAATCGACACTGATCGCCGTCACCAGTAGCAGGCCGAACAGGCTGAACAGGGTCAGCGGCTGGCCGAGCCAGCCGAGGCTGGCGAGGCTGCACAGTGCCGCCAGCAGCGGCAGGGCGACGATGCGCAGTGCGCCACCGAAGCCGAACGGCACGATCAGTACCAGCACGATCAACACGCAGGAGGCGAGTTTCAGTTCGGCGGCGCTGATCTGGGTGGCGGCGAACACCGCGTTCAACTCGCCGAGCCGATCGACCAGCATCACCCCCGGCAGGTCCAGCGCCTGCACTCGCAGCAGCGACGGATTGTTCAGGCCTTGCAGGCTGGTCATCGCCGCCACGCCGTCAGCGGTCGGGCCGAGCCATAGCGTGCGGTAAGGCTCGCCCAAGGGGCCGGCCAGCGCGGCATCGATGTCCTCGGCGGGCAGGTTTTGCAACTGTTGCAGTTCGCTTTGCAGCGCGGCGAGCGGTACACCGAGGTCGAGCAATGGCTGCCAGAATTGCGGCAGTTTGCTCAGTGCCTCGCGAACCTGCTGTTGCTGGCTCGGCGGGCTGAGCAGTTGATCGAGGGCCAGATAGCCTTGCAGTTTTTCGAGGTTGACCAGTTGTTGCAGGCGCTCGCTCAACGCGGCCTGACGCTCCAGTAATTGCTGCTGATTGGCCCCGCGCACCAGGAAGAACTGGCTGGTCGGCTGATAGCCGGTGATGCGCGCGATGGTCTGCGCTTCATCGGTCAGACGTTGTGGCGCACCGACCCACTGGCGGATGTCGTTCTTGCTTTGCAACTGCACCAGACCGCCGGCGCAGAACGCGATCAACAGCGCCAGCAGCACCGGCGTGCGCACGTGTTCGAGCAGGGTTTCGCGCAGCGTCACCAAGCGTTCGGCCAGGCGTAGCGGCCATTGCGCCGGAAACAGCTCAACGTTTTTCAGCAGGGCCGGCAACAGGCACACCGCCGACAGGTAGGCGCCGAGCAAGCCGGCGGCGGAGAACACCGCGATCTGCGTCAGGGCCGGGAAGGGCGTCCAGGCCAGCGCCAGATAACCGATGGCGCTGGTGATCAGGCTCAAGGTCAGCCCGGAGAGCGTCAGGCGCAAGGCCGGCCAACTGCGCCACGGCTTGAGGCTCCAGCTTTTCGACAGATAGTGCAGTGGGTAATCCACCGCCACGCCGATCAGGCTGGAACCAAGCACCAGCGTCATCACATGCATGTGGCCGAACAGCGCCACACAGGCCACCGCGCCGAACAGCATGCCCACCAGCACCGGCACGAACGCCAGCAATACCCGCCAGCGGCGAAACGCCAACAGCAGCAACAGCAAAATGCCGAGGGTGGCACCGCCGCCGACCCAGGTCATTTCGCGGGTGGCTTGTTGCTGACCGTTGGCGGCGTAGAGCAGGCCGCTGGCGGCCAGCAGTTGCACGTCGGCTTTCGCCGCCTGCTCGCGACTGTGCTGGAGCAAGTCTGCGACTTTCAGCGGCAGGTTCATGTCGAAGGCATTGCCGGTGGTGCGCGCGCGCAGCAGCACCCAGCTTTTGCCGTCGGCATCGGCGACCAGTGCGCCGCTGCCAATGTCCAGTTGCACCGCGCCGTGCTTCGGCTGGCTGTTCTGGATGCGTCCGGTGAGGCCCAGCCAGTCGTCCTGGCTCGGCACCAGAGTGAAGCCGTTGAACGGGTCGAACAGTGCCTGCACCCGTTGCTGAATAAACGCGTCAGGGTGCTCGCTCAGCAGTTGCCGGTCATCCGCCGAGAGCATCGCCAATCGTCCTTGCAGCAATTGCGTGCGCAGGGCCGGAAGGTCGGCTTGCAGATTCCACTGAACCTTTTCGAACAGGCCGCTGGCCTGCCATTGCTCGCCCAAGGTTTGCGCCATGGCCACGGCTTGTTGACGATCGGCATGGCCGACCAGCACCAGCATTTCCCGATTGAGCGGTTCCTGCATGCGCTGTTCGGCGCGCAGTTCGAGTGCATCAGGGTTGGTGCCGGGCACCAGTTCCATGAGGTTGGCCGACAGCGGTGCACCGTCACGCCACTGCCAACCGGCCAGCGCGACGACCGCCAGCAGCAGGATCAGGAACAGCCACGGCAGCCTGCGTTCACTCGGCAAAGTCATGCTGCTCCGTGTCGCTCAACGGCTGCTGTGCCGTGCTGTCCTGCATGCGCAGCACAGTGCTGTCGCCCTGGGTTTCCAGCAGTTCGATGGTCTGCACCAGCTCACCGCCGTCGATGTTGATCCGGTTGAACACTTGCTTGAGCAGCACCGAACGCGGGGTCAGGGTCAGTTTCCATTGTTGCGCATCGCCGCTCAGGGCCAGTTCGAAATCCCGTTGCAGGCCGCTGCTGTCACCTTGCAGCACGGCAAGAAACAAGCGGTTCTGCTCGGCTCCGGCGCTCTTGTTCGGCAGCAACTGCCAGCCGGTGCTGTCACGACGGGCAATGCCGTTGGCGGTGATGCGGTAGTCCTGTTGCAGCGGGGTCTTGAGCAGCCAGAGCAGGCCGTGATTTTTCGCCAGGACGAAGCTGCCCTTGCTCAGCAGCGGCTGGGGCAGGGCACGCAGGTGTTTTTCCTGGATGAACTGGCCGTGGATCACGTCCGGTTTCGCCAGTTGTTCGCTCAGCTGTTGCAGGTCGAAGGCGTTGGCCAGGCTGGATACAGCGAGCAGCGCCATCGCGCCAAGGCATTTGCAGAACAGGTTCATCGCAGCATCCTTTCCACCGCATCGGTGAACACTTTGGGTGAGGCCAGTTGCATCTCGCGGCTGCTGATCTCGACCGCCACTTGCACCGAGCTGGCGCGAGTCAGGCGTTCGCCGCTCTGCAGGTCAGTGATCAGATAATTGATCTTCAACCGGTTCTCCCACTCCACCAGACTGGCGCGCACGTTCAAGCGTTGGCCGAACACCGCGCTACGCACGTACCGCAGTTGCAGGTCGATGATCGGCCACGCATAGCCGGACTCGGACATCTGCGTGTAGTTGTGGCCGATCTGGTCGAGCAGCGCGCAACGCGCGACTTCCAGGTATTTGACGTAGTGCCCGTGCCAGACCACATGCATTGTGTCGACGTCGAAGAACGGCACGAGGATTTCCGTGTCGGCGTGCAGCACTCCGGCGCTACGCATGCAGCCTCCAGTGTTGCTCGGCGATACGTTGCAGGCACAGGCGCAGTTCGCCTTCCAGTGCCCGGTCTTCGATGACTGGCGGGAAGTCCTTGGCCAGCTCTTCGTGCATGGCGGCCAGCGAAGGCGGCAGCGCACGCGCGTCTTCATCGCGACCCCGCAACCAGACGCCCTGATTGGCCGCGAGCAACGTGGCGGCAGCAACCTGTTCGGTCAGCTCCAGCACGCGGATCGCATCGCGGGCGGCGATGGTGCCCATGCTCACCTTGTCCTGGTTGTGGCATTCGGTCGAGCGTGAGAACACGCTGGCGGGCATGGTGTTTTTCAATGCTTCGGCGGTCCAGGCGCTGGTGCCGATCTGCACGGCCTTGAAGCCGTGGTTGATCATCGCGCGATCCGCCGGGGCACCGGACAGGTTGCTCGGCAAACCGTGGTTGTAGCGCTCGTCGACCAGCAGCGCGAGTTGCCGGTCGAGCAGGTCGGCGACGTTGGCCACGAGGTTTTTCAGGCTGTCCATGGCGAACGCGATGTGGCCGCCGTAGAAGTGTCCGCCGTGCAGCACGCGCTCGGCTTCGGCGTCGATGATCGGGTTGTCATTGGCGCTGTTGAGTTCGGTTTCGATGAACGAGCGCAGCCAGTTCAGGCTGTCGGCCAGCACACCGAGCACGTGCGGGGCACAACGCAGCGAGTAGCGATCCTGTAGGCGATGCAGCGGTGCGGTCGGGGCGTCGATCGCCAGATCCTTGCGCAGCCACGCGGCGACTTGCATCTGCCCCGGGTGCGGTTTGGCAGCGAACAGGCGCTCGTCGAAGTGTTCCGGATTGCCTTGTAGCGCGACCACGTTGAGCGCGGTGATGCGTGTGGCCAGTTGCAGCAGATAGTCGGCCCGAGCGTAGGCGAGGCAGGCGAGGCCGGTCATTACCGCCGTGCCGTTCATCAAGGCCAGCGCTTCTTTCGGGCGCAGCACCAGCGGCGTCCAGCCGAGTTCGCGATGCACGTCGGCCGCTTGCCGGCGTTCGCCGCGGAACATCACTTCGCGCTCGCCCGACAGGGTCGCGGCGACGTAGGACAGCGGCGTCAGATCGCCGCTGGCGCCGACCGAGCCTTCTTCGGGGATCAGCGGCAGGATGTCGTGTTCGAGGAACGCGTGCAGGCGCTCCAGCAGTTCAATGCGCACCCCGGACACGCCGTGGCACAGCGACTGCAAACGCGCGGCCAGCACGGCGCGGGTGGCCTGGGCGTCGAGCAGTTTGCCCAGTCCGCAACCGTGGAAGGTGTACAGATGACGCGGCAGCGCCTCGACGTGATGCAGCGGCACCGCGACCACGCAGGAGTCGCCGTAACCGGTGGTCACGCCATAGATCACGCCTTCCTTGTCCAGCAGCGAGTCGAGAAACCGCGCGCCCTTGGCGATGCGCTCGCGGTAATCGGCGTCGCTCTGCAACTGCACGGGCGCCTGACGGTTGGCCAGGGCCAGCACGTCTTCGATGCGCAAAGGGCGTTCGCCGAAGGTTACCGGCTCATGGGTTGGCGTCGTCATCGGTCTTCCAGAAAGGGTAAAAGTTGAACCATTGGTGCGGGGCTTCGAGGCAATAGTGACTCAGACGCTGCGCATAGCGGGTGGCCCACTGATGAATGACCTGCTCGCGCTCGCGGCGTGTCCACACCACGCTGTCGGCGAACGGTTCGAGGGTCAGGCGATAGTGACCGTCCGGTTGCTTCAGGCACATCAGCAGATTGACCGGGCATTTCAGCAAACCGGCCAGCAGCCACGGCCCCTGCGGGAACGGTGCCGGGTGGCCGAGAAAGTCGACGGTGACGCTGCGCCCTCCGTGCAGTGGCACGCGGTCGCCGGCAATCGCCAGCCACTCGCCGCGTTCCAGGCGTTCGTGCAGTTGCAACATGATCACCGGGTCCAGTTCGCTGACCTGAATCAGGCGCAGATTGGTCGCCCCGGCCTCGCCCAGCAGACGGTTGAACTGCTCGGCATGCTTGGTGTGCACCAGCACGTTCATGGTGACCTTTTCACCGATCTCCGCCAGCGCTCGACAGACTTCAAGGTTGCCCAGGTGCGCGCCGACCAGCAGTTGCCCGCGACTGCCACGCAACTGATTGCGCAGGAGTGCCGGGTCGATGATTTCGATCTGCTCGATGCGGATCTTGCCGTTCCATACGTCGAGCTTGTCGAGCAGCGAATCGGCGAACGCCATGAATTGAGCGAACACCCGCCAGAGGCTTGGGCGCAGATCGACGCGCTGGCTCCAGTCGGCCAGACGTTGCTGGTATTGCCAGGCACTGCGCCGAGCAGTGCGGCCGAACAGGAAAAAATACAGGACGATGCCGTACAGCAACGGACTGAGCAGGCGCCGGCCAAGAACCTTGGCGGCGAATGCGGTGAATTTCATCAGCAGGAAACTGCCGCGTTCTTCGCGGTCGGCCCAGTGCTTCTTGTCGGTCTCGACGCTCATGTTCGCCACCGGCGCCAGAGGATCAGCGGCAGGGGCAGCAGCATGCCGAAGAACAACCGGGTGTGCATGCTGGAAATCAGCGCGTTGTCATGGAACAGACGGAAGTGCGACACGCCGTCCAGCGGGTAATGCACGCTGGTTTGCCGCCAGCGCATCGGCTGATTGCGCCACGACAGGCGCACCAGAATGTCCGAGTCGAAATCCATGCGCTTGCCGACCCGAGCCGAGTCGATCAGCGCCAGGGTCGGCGCCAGCGGATACACGCGAAAGCCGCACATCGAATCGCGGATCTGCAGCGACAGCGTGTTGATCCAGACCATCACGTGGGTCAGGTAGCGCGCATACAGACGACCCTTGGGCACGCTGTCGTCGAACAGTGGATAACCGCAGATCAACGCGTCCGGATGGGCGCGGGATTCTTCGACGAAGCGGGCGACGTCGTGCAAGTCGTGCTGGCCATCGGCGTCGACCTGCAAGGCATGGCTGAACCCCAGGCGCGCCGCTTCACGCAGGCCGGTCATCACCGCACCGCCCTTGCCCTGATTGAGGGTCAGGCGCACCAAGTGCACGTTATCGCGCTCGGCCAGCGCATCCAGCACCTTCGCGCAGGAGGGTGTGCTGGCATCGTCTACCAGAATGCACGGCAGGTTTTGGGTGAGCAGGGCATCGACCACGGTAGTGATCGCGGTTTCGTGGTTGTAGACCGGAATCACGGCGCAAGGGTTATGCATACCGATTCTCCACAGGAAGACTGCAGTGACTGCTTCGCGAGCAGGCTCGCTCCCACATGAGATCGCGGTTCCTGTGGGAGTGAGCCTGCTCGCGATTGAGTGCGCAGCACTCACCAGGGTCAATCATGCTCTACACCCAAAAGAATCCGGCCACTTGAGCACGTCGCCGTGTCATTGCGATAAGCGAAATACAGCTTGCCGCGCTCAGAGTCGAAGCGCAGGTGCAGCTGGATTTCATCGCCGGGGCGCACCAGTTGCTGGAATTTCAGCACTTCCATGCCGGCAAATTTGCCGGGCAGGTTCAGCAATTGCTGACCAAGTTTCAGCGCCCATTCGACTTGCACCACACCCGGCAGCACCGGGGCCTTGGGAAAGTGGCCGCTGAAATAGGCCAGATCCGCTGGCACCGCCAGTTGCAGGCTCCACTCGCCATCGGTTTCGACCTTCTCCAGCACTTCCGGGGCCTTAGGCCGTGGCGCCAGCAGCAGTGCTTCGATGTCAGCCTGCGGCAGCTTGCCCTGGCTGTTCAGCGGCAGTTGCCGCACCAGACGCCAGCGCCGAGGCAAGGCCAGGGCTTCGCAATGCTCGCTCAAGTGTTTGCGCAGGGCTTCAGTCAGGTTGCGGCGGCCCTGTTCGCGCAAGGCGAACAGACCTTCCTCGCTGAGCACCAGCAGTGCCCCAAGGACCGCGCGGTTTTCCTGAACCACGCCCAGCCGTGCTTCGGCGACCCAGTCGTGAGCGACCAGCGCCTGCTCCAGCATCGGCAGGGAAATGCGCTTTTCTTCGAGCTTGACGATGCGGTCCAGCCGCCCCAGCAATTCGAAACGGCCGTCGGCGGCGATGCGTGCGGCATCGGCGGTGTGTTCGACATGCCCGGTCGGCAGATAGGGAGATGCGATCAGCAGCGCGCCGTCGCTGTCCTGGCTCAGCTCAACCCCGGCGAATGGCTGCCACAGGCTGGCACCTTGACGCCAGGCGATGCCGCCGGTTTCCGAACTTCCGAGGATTTCCGTCGGCCACTGCTGCAAACGTTGCTGCAGGCTGTGCGCGGCGTCTGCGGGCAACGCGCCACCGGAGGAAAACACCCGGCGCACGGCACTGAGGGCCGGCCAGTCGAGGTTGTCACCCATACGCTTGAGCAGCGCCGGGCTGGCGACCCAGGCAAAGGCCGGATACTCGCGGCTGGCACGCTGCAAGTCTTCGGGAAACGCCAGCTGTTTGCGCACAAACGGGCGCCCGGCGCACAAAGGCCACAGCACGCGAAACAGCAAGCCATAGATATGCTGGGTGGCAACGCTGCCGATGATGCAGGCCTCGTCGAGGTCCGCGCCCCACAACTGCTCCAGCGCTTC
This sequence comes from Pseudomonas sp. AD21, assembly GCF_002878485.1. NCBI lineage: Bacteria > Pseudomonadati > Pseudomonadota > Gammaproteobacteria > Pseudomonadales > Pseudomonadaceae > Pseudomonas > Pseudomonas sp. AD21. The sequence continues at coordinate 90,542 of NZ_NQYG01000012.1, read as the reverse complement.
GACTTCGTTGGCCAGTTGGCGCAGGGATTTGTCGATGCGCTTGGGCTCGCCGCTGGAGCCGGACGTGCACAGGCTCAGACGGCACTGGTCGAGATCCAGTTCGGCGCCGGGCAGTGGCGGTTGCTGAACGTCGTTCAGTTGCGTGTCATCGGCTTGATCCGTCAGCCACAGATCGACTTCAGCGGACCAGCGCTGGCGGGTTTGTGGCTGCAGATCCGCAGGCAGCAGAACGCTGACGCCAGCGCGCCATGCGCCCAGCAAAGCGATGGCCAGTTCGGCGGCATCTTCCAGATGCACAGCCAGGCGCTTCACGCCCTGCGCTTGCAGACCGGCGGCAACGCTCAACGCCTGTTCGCACAGTTGCGCGTGATCAAGTGCCGGTGCGTGGCTGATTGCCCGCGCCGGCGCAGCCTTGAGCAACAGGTGCTCAAGTTTTATCCAGTTCATTTACGGCCTCTTACCCGTTGTCGTATCAGCCATTCAATGGCAAACATCAGGCCGATCAATCCATAGGAGATCAGGCCGGTGTACAACATCCACCAATGCAGCGGCGCCCACAGGGTCAGGAGGGCGGCGCACAAACCGTTGCAGAAGAAAAACACGCTCCAGGCCATGGTGACCTGGCGGGTGTAGCGGATCGCCTCGGGCGGCAGTTGCGGCTCACGGATCCGCGCCAGGCGCTCGACCATCGGCGGGCCGTATTTCAGGCTCAGGCTGAACAGCACCAACATGAAGCCGCTGATCAGCACCGGGTACCAGCGCAGTAACAGCGGGCTGTCGAACAGTGCCAGCAACAGGCAGAACCCGATCGCCACGCCGGCCATCCACAGGCTGCCGGGCTTGCGCTCGCCCGTCAGCGCGCGGGCCAGCCACAGGCTGCCCAGTAGCAGCCCGAACTGCCACGGGGCGAAGTGCTCCATGCCGAAATACACCGCAAAGGGGTACAGCAGGCCCGCCAGCAGCAGGCCGAGGCCGATCAATCGGCTCATGCGGCCGGTTGAACCAGACGGTAGACCGCCTCGACCACGTCACCGACGGTGCGCACCGACTTGAATTCTTCGGCGGCGATTTTCTTGCCGGTCTGGCGTTTGATGTGATCGATCAGATCGACCGCGTCGATGCTGTCGATTTCCAGATCCTGATACAGGTTGGACTCCAGACTGATGCGCGCCGGATCCAGTTCGAACAGCTCGACCAAGGCATCGCGCAGGGTGTTGAAAATATCGTCACGAGTTTGCATGGTCCGGTCTCAAGCTGCCTGTTTTGCCGTAACGAACGCCGCAAGGCTCGCCACGTTGGTGAAGTGGTTGCGGGTGTCTTTGGCGTCGGCGTCGATCTTGATGCCGTACTTTTTCTGGATCGCCAGACCCAGTTCCAGCGCGTCGACGGAATCCAGGCCCAGGCCTTCGCCGAACAGCGTCAAGTCGTCGCCGATATCGTCGGCGCTGATGTCTTCGAGGCCGAGGGCGTCGATGATCAGCAGTTTTATCTCACGGTGCAGATCGCTCATCTTCGGCGAGCTCCTTGATGAAGTAGGTGTGCAAATAGTCGTTGAGCTTGCGCGAGGCCTGCGGTGCCGGCCCCTGCGTGGCGAAAGTCTGTGGGTCTATATCGGCCCCGACACGAAAACTGAAGTGCACGCGGCGGCTGGGGATCCGATACCAGGGTTCGGCCTTGGTCAGGGTGGTCGGGCTGACCTTGATAACCACCGGAGTCAGGATTTTCGCACCGCGCAGGGCAATCGCCGCGGCCCCCCGATGAAAGGCCGGTGCCTGCCCTGGCTGGGTGCGCGTGCCCTCGGGAAATATGATCAGGGTCTGGCCGTTTTGCAGGGACTGCGCGGCGGCATCGAGCATGTCCATGCTGCCGTCATTGCTGATGTACTCGGTGCTGCGCAGTGGGCCACGGGTGAAGGGGTTTTCCCACAGACTTTTCTTCACCACGCAATTGGCCTGGCGCACCAGGCCGATCAGGAACACCACATCGATCAGCGACGGGTGGTTGGCGATGATCATCTGCCCCGGGCGGCCGAGGCGTTCAGCGCCTTGAATGTCGTAGGTCAGCACGCCAGTACGGGCCATGAACCGCACAAAAAACCAGAACAACCGACTGACGGTCTGCCGTGCGCGGTGGCGATGTTTCAGCGCATCCCCAGGCAGGCAGCCGAGCAACGGAAACACCAGCAGACGCAGACACAGTCCGCCCAGCCCGAACAGAGCGAAACTTGCGGCAGTGGCCAGCAGGCGCCAGTAGTAGGCGTCGCGGTTTTTCTCGGTCACGGGTTGCGTTGCCAGGTCCATACACGATTTTTCCAGGCATGTTGGCAATGGGTTTGCTGGCCAAGCAGGGTTTGCAACAGATTCAGCGCGTGTGGCCAGTGCGCTTTGGACACTGCTTCTGTGCCGCTGTTCAGGGTCAGCCGCCAGTCGGTACCGGGGGTGATCAACAAACCGAGCGCATAGGGAAAAGGCACGTCGTCGATCCACTGCAAGTAGGCCTGGGGCGGCTGCTCTTCGGTGATGATCAGCAGCACTGCCGGAGCGCCTTCCTCGAGCAGGGCCGCAGCTTCGAGCATGCCATGTTCCAGACCATCGCCAGCTGCCGCGAGGGCGGTCATTTCGCTGGTTTCGCCGCGCATGATCGACCACAGGCCGATGATTGCGTTGTGCACCGACAGGCTGAACTGGGTCGGCGACAACGGTTCGTCCTTGGCCAGATCGCTGAGGATCTCGAAGGTGCGCGGGGTTTCGCCGTGCCGTGAAACAAACACCAGCGGCAGGTTTTCCCGCCCGTCGGCCAGCGGCCAGCCGACACTGAACGCCATCCGCGCCAGACGGCTGAGGCGCCGGCGCTGCATGGCCGGCAGGAACGACACATCGGGCGCGGCATCGCTGCTCTGGAGCACGACCGGTTGTCGGCTCCAGGCCTGCCAGGCGTCCACGCTGTCGAGCCCGGGGGCCCACGCGCGCCATTGGGCGATGTTGAAGTTGATCACGGACATTTATCCCGCCCCTGCGGGCTTGTATTGACGCGTTGAGTCGCCAAAGCCGCAGCCGGGCTGTGCTGACGTTACCGGACGCGGCGTGGCGCCTGACGTTCGGGTGGCGCGCATTATCCCGGTGCGACGAGTGTGTAGCAAATGCTGGTTACATTTTGCGCAGCTGAATGTACCGAATGGTTCGTGGAAAAAATGTCACTTGGCCATTATCCGGGTCGTCAGCGGTTTGTCTGTCGGGCATCCCGACGATCAATGGCCGTTTTTGCTCCATCGCCATGGGGATATTTGCACCTGACTCTGTAGTCCGCGTCCATGGAGGTAGCGAAGCCAAGCCACGCGCATCTACACTCGGTCATTCTTTGATACACGGAGGTTTTGTCATGCGGCGCGTGGTGTTCAATCAGAAAGGTGGCGTAGGCAAGTCCAGCATTGCCTGCAATCTGGCGGCGGTCAGCGCCAGCGAGGGCTATCGCACGCTGTTGGTGGATCTCGATGCCCAGGCCAATTCCACGCAGTATCTGACGGGGCTCACGGGTGACGACATACCGATGGGCATTGCCGATTTCTTCAAGCAAACCCTGTCTTCCGGGCCGTTCTCCAAAAAGAATCAGGCTGATATCTACGAAACGCCTTTCGACAACCTGCACATCATTACCGCCACCGCCGAGCTGGCTGACTTGCAGCCCAAGCTTGAGGCCAAGCACAAGATCAACAAACTGCGGAAGTTGCTCGACGAGTTGAGCGAAGATTACGACCGCATCTACCTCGATACTCCGCCAGCGCTGAATTTTTACGCGGTGTCTGCGTTGATCGCCGCTGATCGTGTGCTGATCCCTTTTGATTGCGACAGCTTCTCGCGTCAGGCCCTTTATGGCCTGCTGGCTGAAATCGAAGAATTGAAGGAAGACCATAACGAAGGTCTGGAGGTGGAAGGCATCGTGGTCAACCAGTTTCAGGCACGGGCCAGTTTGCCGCAGCAGATTCTTGACGAACTGATCGCCGAAGGTTTGCCGGTGCTGCCGGTATACCTGACCAGCTCGGTACGCATGCGTGAGTCGCATCAGGCGAATACCCCACTGATCCACCTCGATCCACGGCACAAACTGACGCAGCAGTTCGTCGAACTGCACAACCTGCTCGAAGACGCCTGATCACCCGAGATACACACAATACCTGTGGGAGCGGGCTTGCCCGCGATGAGGCCGGCATGCTCGGCATCTGTAGTGGCTGATCTATCGTCATCGCTGGCAAGCCAGCTCCCACAGGGTTTTCAGGCGTGTCAGATGCCTTGGCTACGCAGCCACGCCATCAACTGCGGCAACGGAAACGCTCCGCTCTGCCGCGCCACTTCCCGGCCGTTCTTGAACAGAATCAGGCTCGGAATCGAACGAATCCCCAACTGCGCCGACAACTGCTGATTGGCCTCGCTATCCAGCTTGGCCAGACGGCACTTGCCCGCCAGCTGCGCGGCCGCCTGCTCGAACACCGGCGCAAACGACTTGCACGGCCCGCACCACTCCGCCCACACATCCACCAACAGCGGCAGATCGCCTTTGATCTGGCTGGCGTAGTCACCTTGCTTGAGTTCGAACGGCTTGCTCAGCAGCACTTCGGCCTTGCAGCGCCCGCACTTGGGCTGATCACCGAGACGCTCGGCGGGGATGCGGTTGAGACCGTTGCAGTGGGGGCAGGGGATGAGGAGTTGCTCGGACATGATGGGCTCTCGGAAAGGAAGTCTATGAGACTGATCTGGAGGCAAAGTCGCGATTATCAAGGAAGAGCTATGGTGCAGCCAACGCCATGGCAGGCACGCTCTGGTAGGATTGCGCGCGGCTTTTTCGGCCGACGCTGTCAATTTAAAGGGATTTTACTGTTATGAGTCACGCCAACGAGGCCGCTGCGGTCACGGATTCCACGCCTTACAAGGACGCGGGCATGAGTTGCGGGCATTGCAGCTACACGCTCAAACCTACCTATCACCAAGCGTTCGAGCTGGTTAAGTTGCAACCTATCAACTGTTATCAGTGCAGTTCGGATCTGCTGCTCGATGAAGCTGATCGCGAGGTGTTGGACAAAAAACTGCAAACCGCCACTCGCATCGGCAAATTGGCTGTGCTGATTCTGGGGCCGTATTTCTTGATCAGCATGCTCACGGTTCTCTATTTCAGTTTCTTTGCCAAACCACCATTCCCGGGATTCACCGGGGTGTTGTTCGGCGGCGGGTTAGTGATCGGTTTCCTCCTCAAGAGCGCCTCGACCGACAGCACCGAACGCAATTTTGTTTTGTTCAAGAATGGCGAACAGCCTGCTGAGCCGACGCAGGCTGCTTGAGTCATCGACGGTATGGCACTTGTGACGAATGTTCAGGTGCCATGACGCCTCACGACGAACAACTGATCTCCAGATGCTTGCCCCACTCCGGTGGACGCTCGGCATAACCGTCCATTCCCGGCTGTTCCTCGAATGGCTTGCTCAACACTGCATGCAGGCGGCGTACCTCTGAGTAGTCGCCTTGTTCAGCCGCATCAATTGCTTTTTGCGCCAGGTAATTGCGCAGGATGTATAGCGGATTGACCGCGTGCATCCGCGCGCGGCGTTGTTCTTGATCGGTGTCGCCATCGCGGGCAACCCGGGCAACATAGCGCTCGCCCCAGGCATCGAAACCTTTGATATCGACGAAGTCATCGCGCAGGTGTTTGACGGCTTGTTCGGCTGACTCGTCGCCCAATCGGCGGAAGAACAGCGTGTAGTCGACGCCGCTGTTTTGCATCAGTTGCAGCAGGTCTTCCAGCAGTTTCTGGTCGTCGTCTTCGGCAGTGGTGAAGCCGAGGCGGCGGCGCATCAGATCGAGGTAGTGGGCCTGGAACAGCGGCAAGTACAGACCGAGGGCTTCGCGCAGGGCATCGACGCTGATGAATGGCGTCAAGGCCTGGGCGAGGGCGCTGAGGTTCCACTGGCCGATGGGTACCTGGTTGCTGAATGAATAGCGGCCCTGATCGTCGGAGTGGTTGCAGATAAAATTCGCGTCGAAGTCATCAAGGAAGGCGAACGGGCCGAAGTCGAAGGTGATGCCGAGGATCGACATGTTGTCAGTGTTCATCACCCCGTGGCAGAAACCATAGGCCTGCCACTTGGCGATCAGTTCGGCATTGCGCTCGACGATTTCGCTGAACATCGCCAGATACGGTTCCGGCTGTTCCAGGCACTCCGGGAAGTGCATCGCCAGTACGTGCTCGCCGAGTTGCTTCTGCTGCTCGGGACGCTTGGTGTAGTAGAAATATTCGAAGTGGCCGAAGCGCACGTGGCTCGGCGCCAGACGCAGCACCATCGCCGCGCGTTCCTGCTTCTCGCGCCAGACCGGCGTGTCGGAGCCGATCACGCACAGCGCACGGGATGAGGGGATATTCAGCGCGTACAGCGCTTCGGAGGCGAGGAATTCGCGGATCGACGAACGCAGCACGGCGCGACCATCGCCCATGCGCGAAAACGGTGTCTGGCCGGCGCCCTTGAGGTGCAAGTCCCAGTGCTCGCCGGCTTCGTTGTAGACCTCGCCTAGCAGCAGTCCGCGACCATCACCGAGTTGCGGTGTGTAACCGCCGAACTGATGCCCGGAATAGATCATCGCTCGCGGTTCGGCATCGGCCCACAGCTTGTGGCCGCCAAACAGTTCGGCGAATTCCTGGGTGTCGGCAGTCGTCGGGTCGAGGTCGAGCAGTGCCATGGCCGCAGGGCTCGATACCACCAAACGCGGATTGTCGATTGGCTCGGGCAGCACGTGGGCGGAGAGCGCATCGCCGAGGCGGGCGAAGCGATTGTCGAAGGTCAGTTCGTCGAGGGCTTTCACGGGCCGGCTCCAGCAGAATGTCCGAGCATTCTGCTGGGATCAGGCCGGTTAGTCGAGCTTGGCGGGCGGCGGCCCTTGCAGCGGTTTTTGCTCGCCGTCGGCCGGGACGATGGTTTTGTTTTCCGCTTCGACCGGCACCAACTTGTATTCCTGGCCGTGCAGGTTCTTCAGATAAACCTCCATCTGCCGGAACGAGATGTTGATGTGGTGGTTCTTGAACTCGCGGTTGATGAAGCGGTTGACCTCGTCGAGCACCGGGTTTCGGTCACCGAGATCGCGTACGTGCATGCGCAGTTCGTGGTCGAGGGTGCTTTCGCCGAAGTTGAGGAAATACACGTGCGGCTCAGGCTCTTTGAGGACCCGTGGGTTATCCCGTGCAGCCTTGAGCAGCAGCTCTTTCACCAGATCCAGATCGGAACCGTAATCCACACCGAGTTTCAGTGTCACTCGAGTAATGGTGTCGGTCAGCGACCAGTTGATCAGTTGTCCGGTGATGAACGTCTTGTTCGGGACAATGATGTCTTTGCGGTCGAAGTCGGTGATGGTCGTGGCGCGGATGCGGATCTTGCTCACCGTGCCCGAGAGGTTGCCGATGGTGATGGTGTCGCCGATCCGCACCGGGCGTTCGAACAGGATCATGATGCCGGAGATGAAGTTCGCGAAAATCTCCTGCATACCGAAACCGAGGCCTACCGACAGCGCCGCCACCAGCCATTGCAACTTGTCCCAGCTCACGCCGAGGGTCGACAGGGTGGAGACGAAACCGACGCCGGCGATCACGTAGGAGAGCAACGTCGTGGTCGCGTACGCACTGCCCTGGGCCAGGTTGAGTTTCGACAGCACGAACACTTCCAGCAGCCCCGGCAGGTTGCGCGCCAGGGCGAAGGTGATGCCGATGATGATCAGCGCGCCGAGCATGTCGCCGATGCTGATCGGCACCATGCTCATGTTGGCGCCGGTGCCGCTGGTGTATTCGTAGAGGGTGATGTTGTCGAGGTACGAGAACACCGAGATCAGGTCGGCCCAGACCCAGTACAGCGCGGCGATGAAGCCGCCGAGCAGTGCCAGACGGATCAGGCGCAGGGACTGTTCGTTGACCTTTTCAATGTCCAGCGTCGGCTCTTCGATCACTGCCTCGCCGTCGCCGGCCTCTCTGGCCGCCTGACGTTTGGCCAGGGCGCGCTGGTAAGCCAGACGTCGTGCGGCGACCGCCAGGCCACGGACGAAGGTGGCTTCGATCACCAGCCAGAACATCAGCAGGTACAGGGTGTTGATCAACCGGTCACTGAGTTTCAGCGCGGTGTAGTAGTAGCCGAAGCACACTGCGACGAACAAGGCGATCGGCAGCAGGGTGAACATCACGCCCACGGCCTTGCGGAACAATGAGGTGTTTTCGTGGGCCGGGCTGCTGATCAGCAGGCGGCTGAGCAGCCACGCCATCAGGGCGTAGCAGGTCAGCACCACCGGCATTCCGATGACGTCGTCGGCCAACGCCGCCGGTTGCAGTTCGGCGACGGCCACCACGGTCACCAGCGCCATCACCACCAGCCCGAGGCGACGGATCCAACCCTGAAGGAACTCGACCTGCGGCTTGTCCCAGCGAAAGTGCAATTCCGCCACACCGCCCGGCGAGAGGATCCGGTAGGCGGTGTAGAACACCAGCCACGCCTGACCCATTTGCAGCAGCGCCGCGCCCATGTTGGCGTTCTGTCCTCGGGCGTCGATCTGCAAGGCCAGACCGCACAGCGCCAGGCCAAGGGCGACCGGCATCGCCAGCAGAATGTTGATCAGGATCGCCTGCGGCGTGTGCCACTGGCTGTCACGTTTGAAGTGACCGATGTCCTGGTGAACCTTGTTCAGTCGCGCGTACAGCGCCTTGCGTCGCCACAGCAGCGCGCCGATCAGCAACGCCAGAGGCAGGAACAGCAGCGGACGCTGGGTCAGACCGTCGGTCAGCTCGCTCAGGCTCGAGGCCAGCGGCAGGGTGTCGACCTGGCGTTTGAGGCGCTCTGGCACGCCATGAATCCATTCCGTGTCCAGCGGCTTGTTGCTGGGAATCCAGAACATCTGCTCATCGAGGGTGGCGCGCAGGCTTTGCGCGGTGCTCAGCAGTTGTTTCTGGTTGAGTTGCAGGGTGATCGACTCGTTGAGCATCGCGCTCAGTTCGCGGTTCAGACGCTCCAGCAGGTCGGTGCGGGTGTTGGCCAGATCCAGCAGGCTCTTGCGCAGTTGCGGGGTGACTTGCTCCGGTGGCTGGGTGGAGAGCAGGTTGTCGACGTAGGTCGCCGGATTGCTCAGCAGTTCGCGCTGCTGGCTGACTTCGAACTGATACAGGCGAATGTCGGCGATCTGGTCCGCCAGATCGCGATCTACCTTCAGACGCGGCAGTGCCTGTTTCTGCTTATAGAGAATCTTCGACAGCAGCAGGCTGCCCTTGAGCACGTTGATCTGCTCGTCGAGAGCCGAGTCGCTTTGGGTCAGACTGTCGAGTTGCTGTTTGGTCTGCAGGTTTTGCTGGGTGACTTCGTTGAGGCGGTCGGTGCTTTTGAGCAGGTAGTCGGAGAGCTTGAGGTTGGCTGCGCTCTCGGTGGCGAGCAGGCTGCTGCCGCCGGCCTTTTGCGCCTCGATCGACTGCTGAGTGACGGTTTCCTGGGACTGTGCCAGTCGCTTTTGGTTGATCAGGGTCTGCAGTTCCTGAATCTCGCGGTCGAGGCGGTCGGACTTCTCCGAGAGCAGGTCATGCTGACTGTTGCCCAGGTCCTGCAACTGGCTGTTGCCCGCCAGCTCCTGGCGGCGCAAGGGAATCAAGGCGTTCAGCGCTGCGAGTTCGGCATTTAACTGGTCGCGCTGCTCGGCGCTCAGGGTCTTGCCGCTGTCCTTGCCGGTCTTGAGGATGTTGTTGATCTGCTGGATGCGCGTCTGGCTGCTGGAAATCTCCGCCTGCGCACGCTCGGGGCGAGTCTGGGCGGTGATGATCAGGCTGTTGGCATCGGCCAGGGCTTTTTGCAGATCGCTTTGCTGGGTCGAGCGATCGGTGAGGATCTGCTCCAATTGCTGGATCGGCTCTTTGGGGAAACGCTGCGCCACCGGCACCACGGCTGTGGCCTTGAGGCGTGTCAGTTCGCGGGTGTTCTCGATGGTCTGCCGGGGTGCGGTGGCCAGTTGCTGCTTGAGATCGATCAGCTTCTGGTCGTAATCACGCCGGTTGTTGAGCTGATTGAGCGTGCTTTGCAGAACCGTTTGCAGAGTCTTTTTATCGGCATCCGGCAGTTTGCTGTCGGCGAGTTTGTCCAGGCTGGCCTGCACGGCATCGCTGGACGGCGGTTCGGCGGCGTACAGCGGGCCGACGGAAAGACTCAGGCCCAGCAGGGCCGCGAAAAAGAAGGAGCGCAGGGTAGGCATAGAGACCGGTCAAGCAAGTGAGAGTGGACGCAGTTTAGAGGAAGAGACCAGGACCCGGGCGACTTCCTTCGGGGAATCTGACGCCCACTTTGCCGATCTTGTTCCCGTCCATGACCGCGACGGTCCAGTGGGTGTTGTTCCACTCCACCTGGTCGCCAACGATGGGTGCACCACCCACCTTGTGGGCAATGAATGCACCCAGGGTCATGTCCGGATCAATACCCTCGGCCGGCAACCCGTAAAGCGCTGCAACCGCTTTAAGCTGGGCGTCTCCTTCGAGTACGAAGTCGCCGAAGAAGCGCAGATCCAGACCGCGTTGCGGCGCCTGGCTGAACAGTTTGCCGAGGGCTGGCAAGTTGTGTTCGTGGCCGATAACACACAGCAAATCATCGACTTCCAGCACCGTACTACCCGACGGATGGAGCAGTTGCTGACCGCGAAACAGCGCGGCGATGCGTGTGCCTTCGGGCATTTTCAGCTCGCGCAGGGGTGAACCGATGCACCATTTCTCGGCGCCGAGCTTGTAAACGAACAGTTCCCACTCGCTAGTGATGTGCACTTCCAGCGCGGAACGGGAGATCGGCGCCGGCTCTGGTGGTACCGTCACCTTCAACAGTTTGGCGACCCACGGCAGGCTGGTGCCCTGCACCAGCAGCGAGACCAGTACGATAAAGAACGCGAGGTTGAAGTACAGCTGCGCATTCGGCAGCCCGGCCATCAAGGGAAACACCGCCAGAATGATCGGCACCGCACCGCGCAGGCCGACCCAGGAAATAAACGCTTTCTCGCGGCCATGGAACGCTTTGAACGGCAGCAAGCTGACCAGCACCGACAACGGGCGCGCGAACAGGATCATCCACAGCGCCAGGCCGAGGGCGGGCAGGGCGATGGGCAGCAAATCATGCGGGGTGACCAGCAGCCCCAGCACGAGGAACATGCCGATCTGCGCCAGCCACGCCATGCCGTCGAGCATGTGCAGAATGCCGTGACGGCTGCGCACCGGGCGGTTGCCGATCACCAGACCGCACAGGTACACCGCAAGGAAGCCGCTGCCGTGCAGGGCGTTGGTGAGGGCGAACACCACGAGGCCGCCGGCGATCACCAGAATCGGGTACAGGCCGGTGGCGAGGTTGATCCGGTTGACCAGTTGCAGCATCAGCCAGCCGCCACCCAGGCCGATCACGCCACCGATGCCGAACTCGCGGATCAAGTGAGTCAACAGGCTCCAGTGCAGGCCGGTCTGGCCGCTGGCGAGCATGTCGATCAGGGTCACGGTGAGGAACACCGCCATCGGGTCGTTGCTGCCGGATTCGATTTCCAGGCTGGCGGTCACCCGTTCGTTGAGGCCTTTGCCGCCGAGCAGCGAGAACACCGCCGCGGCGTCGGTGGAGCCGACGATGGCGCCGATCAGCAGGCCCTGAATCAGATTCAGGTCGAACAGCCACGCCGCCGCCATGCCGGTCAGCCCGGTAGTGATCAACACTCCGACCGTCGCCAGTGACAGCGCCGGCCACAAGGCCACGCGGAAACTCGAGACTCGGGTGCGCAAACCGCCGTCGAGCAGGATCACCGCCAGTGCAAGGTTGCCGACCAGATAGGCCGTCGGGTAGTTATCGAAAATGATCCCGCCGCCATCGACCCCGGCGGTCATGCCGACCGCGAGAATGATTACCAGAATGGGGATGCCGAGACGGGAAGAAAGTGAGCTGACAAGAATACTCGCACCTACCAGCAACGCGCCGATCAAGAACAGGCTGTTGATGGTCGTCGCATTCAAAGGCAGTACTCCAGAAGCGTAAAGACGGGCACAAACTGACCATGCAGTCTGCGTGCCAGCGATTCTAACCTGTTGAAATGTGATGCTGTCAAAAAGGTTTTTCAGTGGGGTATTCGGGATTTGGGTTCGGCTTGCGATTGCTACCCTCACCCTGGCCCTCTCCCGGAGGGAGAGGGGACTGACCGAGCAGTTCTTGCGAGGTACATCGACCTGAAATATTGAGCCGAACTCAGGTTTTGAAAAGCACGAAGATCGGCTCCCTTTCCCCCTCGCCCCCTTTAGGGGGAGAGGGTTGGGGTGAGGGGGCGCTCTTGATCTTGCTTTTAGATCAAAGGCTGAACCGCCCAACCATATTGTTCAGATCCAGCGCCAGGCGCGACAGCTCGTTGCTCGCCGCACTGGTCTGATTCGCGCCGGTCGCCGACTGCACCGACAGGTCGCGGATGTTCACCAGGTTGCGATCCACTTCGCGGGCCACTTGCGCCTGCTCTTCGGCCGCGCTGGCGATCACCAGGTTGCGTTCGTTGATTTCGACGATCGCGGTGTTGATGGTGTCCAGCGACAGACCGGCGCCACGGGCGATGTTCAGCGTCGACTCGGCGCGTTCGGTGCTGTTGCGCATCGAATCCACGGCGTGTTCGGTGCCGCTCTGAATGCTGCCGATCATCCGTTCGATTTCGCTGGTCGACTGCTGGGTGCGGTGCGCCAAGGCACGGACCTCGTCGGCCACCACGGCAAAACCACGCCCGGCTTCACCGGCGCGGGCCGCTTCGATGGCCGCGTTGAGCGCCAGCAGGTTGGTCTGATCGGCCAGGCCACGAATCACGTCGAGCACCTTGCCGATGTCACGGGATTCGTTCGCCAGATCACCGATCAGGGTCGCAGTGCTCTGCACATCGGCGCTCATGCGTTCGATGGCGCTGACAGTTTCCTGTACCAGGTCACGGCCGTCGCCCGCTGAAGTGGTGGCGTTCTTCGAGGCTTCCGAAGTGCTGACTGCATTGCGCGCGACTTCTTCCACAGCGCTGGTCATCTCGTTAACCGCAGTGGCGGCCTGTTCGATTTCGTTGTTCTGCTGGGTCAGGCCACGGGCACTTTCGTCGGTGACGCTGTTCAGCTCTTCGGCAGCCGAAGCCAACTGAGTGGCGGAGCCGGAGATGCGCTGCAAAGTGTCGCGCAGCTTCGATTGCATCTTGGCCATGGCGGCCAGCAGGCGCCCGGCTTCGTCGGTGCCGTCAACGTGGATCGGCTGGGTCAGGTTGCCTTCGGCAATGGTTTCCGCCGCATCCAGCGCCTTCGAAATCGGCTTGGTGATGCTGAGGGTCAGCAGCCAGGCGAACAGGAACGTCAGGCCAGTGGCAACGACCAGCAAGCTGACCACCAGATTGAACGCCGAGGAATACTGTTCGGCGGCCTCTTGATTGGTTCGGCTGATCTGCTCGCCGTTGATCTGCATCAGGCGGTTGAGCACGCTGTTCATCGCTTCGGAGTTGTCGAGCAACTCGGTGTTGAGCAGGTTGCGCAACTCATCCACCTGATTGTTGCGCGACAGGCTTTTCATCCGGTCTTCGATCTGGCGGTACTGGCTGAGCAACTGCACGTACTGATCGTAGGCTGCACGCTCCTGCGGGCTGCCGATCAGCGGCTCATAAGTAGTTTGAGCCGTACGGATTTGCTGGTTGCGCATCTCCAGCAACTCGACGGTTTTTTGCTGCACGTCCGCTTCACGGTTGACCAGCAAGCGGTACGAAAGTACCCGCAGGCGCAGGGTCAGCTGCGTGAACTCGTCGAGGTTCTTGATGCTCGGCACGCTGCTGGTGGTGATGTTCTCGGCAGCACCGCGGATTTTGCTCATCTGATTCAGGGCGAATACGCCGAGGATCAACATCAGGCCGCCGATCAAGGCAAAACCGGTGAACGCCCGGGGGGCGATATTCATATTGCGAAGGGACATGGTGCGATACCAATAAGGGCCGCATCCATGCGGGCTGAGACTGCTGTATGGATGACTTATCGGTCATACGACTAAAGTCTTGAGCCTGTGTGCGTATTTGTCGCAGATGGCCTTGGGCGACGAAGTGCAGGAACCAGATCGGCAGATCACAGTCTTTTAAACTCGCGAGAACGGTCGGCCACCAGGAAAATCAAGGCCTTGCGCCGGTTTAACCCTGGCATCCGCAGTGACTTTTCTTTATCGTACGCGCCCTTTGAAAAACGCCTGGAAGATCAAAATGTTGGAAGCATCCCTCAGCCAATTGGAACAGCTCGTCAGCGACCTGGTGCAACAGAACCAGACCCTCACGCAAACCAACCAGACCCTGTCCACGGAACTGGCCCAGGCCAAGGATGAAAACGAAAGCCTGCAACTGAGCCTGATGGAACAGGAAGAAAAGCACGGCGCCACCGCAGCGCGCATCCAGGCACTGGTTGATCGCGTCAACGCAGGTCCTGTCAGCGCATGAACCACGGCACCGCAGGGGTAAAAGTCATCTCCATTCTCGGGGAGGACTATTCGATCAAGGCACCGGCCGGGGAAGAACAGACCCTGCTGGACGCCGCACTGATGCTCAAGGCCGCACTGGCCGACACCAAACGCAAATACCCGACGCTGATCGGTGACCGCTTGCTGGTGCTGGCAGCCATGAATCTGTGCTCGCAGCAGATCGAAATGAAGAAGCTGCACCAGGAAGAACTCGACCGTTACCAAGAGCAAGTCAGCGCCACGGTCGAAACCATCGCCAAGACCATCAATCAGGGCTGATGGGGTTGCGCACAACCAAAGAATAGATTGTCGATTGGGTTGTATACAATCGGCACGGCTGTTGCATTGTTACGGCCACTTATTCTTTGGGGGTGCTCCATGCAGTTGTGGCGACGCAGTATTCAATGGCAGCTGATTCTCAGCATGGGCACCGCCCTGCTGGTCAGCATCCTGATCGTGGTTGGCATATATACCCTGGTGGTCAACCGCCTCGCCCAGAGCTATCTGGTCGAACAAGCGCTGCCGTCGAGCATTGAAGCGACGCGCAATGACATCGAACGCATCCTCGTTCAGCCACTGACCGCCGCCAAGGACATCGCCAGCAACAGCATGGTGCGCGACTGGCTGGCCTCGGGTGAAGACAGCGGCAAAACGGCGGCCTTCGCGCAGTATCTGGAAGGCATCCGCGCCGAACACAAAGCCTTCACCGCGCTGATCATCGGCACCGAGTCCAATCACTACATCACCGAAAAAGGCCTGGATCGGACTCTCAGTCGTACCAAACCGGCCGATGCCTGGTTCTATTCCTTCCTCGACAGCAATCAGCCGCGCACCCTGAATATCGACAACGACGGCGCCACCGGAGAATTGGCGCTGTTCATCGACCTGAAGGTCGAGCAGGCGGGCAAAGTGGTCGGCGTGGCCGGGCTTGGCTTGAGCATGAAAGAGCTGTCGGAGCTGATCCACAACTTCAGCTTTGGCGAGCGCGGCAAGGTCTATCTCGTGCGTTCCGACGGTTTGATCCAGGTTCATCCTGAAGCGCAGTTCAGCGGCAAACGCACCTTGAGCGAGCAGATCGGTGCCCCTGCTGCACAAGCCGTCTTGGGTCAGAAAGTCGCCACCAACAGCTCCTTTCAACGCGATGGCGAAGACTTCCTTGCCTTCAGCCTGCCCCTGCGTGATCTCGGCTGGACTCTGGTGGCCGAAGTGCCGCAGTCGCAGATCTACGCCGAGGCCCGTAAAGCCATGTGGATGAGCGGCGGTATTGGCCTGGCGGTGGCATTGGTGTGTCTGGCGCTGGTGGTGTGGTTGGCCCAGGGATTGGTGCGGCCGATTCGTCAGGTAACAGCCGCACTGGTAGCAATCGGTAGCGGCGGTGGAGATTTGACCCATCGGTTAGATTCCAGTCGCGCCGATGAGCTGGGCGACCTCGCTCGCGGCTTCAACAGTTTCCTCGACAGTCAGCGCGGGATGATCGGCGAAGTGCTGACCACCAGCGAGCGCTTGCGCACGGCTGTCGGCCAAGTGGCCAAGGTGGTGGAAAACACCGCCGAGCGCTCCGGCCGCCAGCAGGAAATGACCGATATGGTCGCCACGGCGGTGCATGAAATGGGCCTGACCGTACAGGAGATCGCGCAGAACGCCGGCAATGCTGCGCTCGCGTCGCAAACCGCGCGGGACGAAGCGCTGCAGGCGCGGGAAGTGGTCGGTGGCTCGATCCGTCATATAGAAAGCATGTCCGACGAGATTGGCTTAGCGGCCGGCGCGGTCGGTGAGCTGGCGCATCAGGTGGCGTCGATTGACTCGGTGCTGGCGGTGATTCGCGGGGTGTCCGAGCAGACCAACCTGCTCGCACTCAACGCCGCCATCGAAGCGGCGCGGGCCGGAGACATGGGGCGTGGTTTTGCGGTGGTGGCCGATGAAGTGCGCACCTTGGCGCGCAGGACGCAGGCATCCACCGACGAGATTCAGCAAATGATCGGCAGCCTCAAGCAGGGCGCCGAGAATGCGGTGTCATCGATGCGCACCGGTCAGGCCGCGACCGGCACGGGCGTTGAGTCAAGCCAGCGCACCGGCGCCTCGCTGACCGCGATTACCGGGCAGGTCGAACGTATCAGCGACATGAACCATCAGGTGGCGACGGCGACTGAAGAGCAGTCGGCGGTGACCGAGGAGATCAACCGTAACGTGCAGGGGATTTCCGATCTGGCACGGGCGACGGCGGGAGAGGTTCGGGCCTGTCGCGAGGATTGTCAGATGTTGCAGAAACTGGCGGATGATCTGGCGCGGCAGATGGGTGGGTTCAGGTTGAGTTGAGTGTTGAGCCAGAAAAGCCCCTCACTCTAGCCCTCTCCCGGAGGGAGAGGGGACTGACCGAGGTGTCTTTTGCTATACATCGACCTGAAAACGCCAGTCGATTATGGATTCGGTGAGCCTCTTTCAGGTCGATGGAGTATTCAAGCATCCCCCGGTCGGCCCCCTCTCCCTCCGGGAGAGGGCTGGGGTGAGGGTAGCTTTTCAGAACCAGGTATCCTGCATCGCCAGGCACGTATCATCCCGCGCCTCCAACAGCGCCAGTTCATGCTGGCAACCCGGCACTTCCCATGTCAGGAAATACCGCGCCGCCTGCAACTTGCCGTTATAGAAGTCGGCATCCGCCGCATTGCCCTTGGCCAGCCCTTCCTCGGCGCGAATTGCCTGTTCCAGCCAGCGCCAGCCGATCACCGTGTGCCCGAACACTTTCAGGTACAGCGCCGAATTCGCCAGGCTGGTGTTGACCTTGCCCTGCGCCAGATCGGTCAGCAAACCGATGGTTACTGTTTGCAGGCGTGCCACCAGTTTCTCCAGCGGCTCACGCAGTGCGCTCAGGGATTCGTACGCGGTAGCGCGCTCGGCGGTGTTGGCGATCAGGCGGATCAGTTGCTTGAGCCCGGCACCGCCGTTCTGCGCCAGTTTGCGTCCGAGCAAGTCCAGCGACTGGATGCCGTGGGTGCCTTCATGGATCGGATTCAGACGGTTGTCGCGGTAATACTGCTCCACCGGGTATTCGCGGGTGTAACCGTGGCCGCCGAGGATCTGGATCGCCAGTTCGTTGGCCTTCAGGCAGAACTCCGAGGGCCATGATTTGACGATCGGCGTCAGCAGATCCAGCAACTCGTGGGCCTGTTTGCGCTCGGCTTCGGTCTCCAGCGTCGTCGTGTCATCGAACAGCCGCGCCGCGTACAGGCCGAGGTCAAACGCGCCTTCGACGTAGGATTTTTGCGTCAACAGCATGCGTCTGACATCTGCGTGCTGAATGATCGCCACCGGCGCGGTGCTTGGGTCCTTGCTGTCCGGCACGCGACCCTGCGGGCGTTCCCGGGCGTACTCCAGCGAGTACAGGTAACCGGCGTAACCGAGCATCACTGCGCCCATGCCGACGCCGATCCGCGCCTCGTTCATCATCTGGAACATGTAGCTCAAGCCATGGTGTGGTTTGCCCACCAAATAGCCGACACACTCGCCGTTATCGCCGAAGTTCAGCGCGGTGGAGGTGGTGCCGCGCCAGCCCATCTTGTGGAACAGGCCGGCCAGCAGCACATCGTTGCGCGCGCCGAGGCTGCCGTCATCGTTGACGAGGAATTTCGGCACGATGAACAGCGAAATACCCTTCACGCCCGGCGGCGCGTCCGGCAGCTTGGCCAGCACCATGTGCACGATGTTTTCCGACAGTGGGTGATCGCCGCCGGAAATGAAGATCTTGTTGCCCTTGAGCCGATAAGTGCCGTCGGACGCAGGTTCCGCGCGGGTACGAATATCCGACAGCGAAGAGCCGGCATGCGGTTCGGTCAGGGCCATGGTGCCGAAGAAACGACCGTCGATCATCGGTTGCAGGAAGCGCTGTTTCTGCTCGTCAGTGCCGAAGCTTTCGATCAGGTTCGCTGCGCCCATGGTCAGGAACGGATACGAAGTGGTTGCCGCGTTCGCCGACTGAAAGTGCGCAAAGCAGGCTTGCGACAGCAATGTCGGCAACTGCATGCCGCCGGCCTCGAAACTTCTCGCGGCGTTGAGAAATCCTGCCTCAAGGAAGGCGTCTACCGCCGGTTTCACTTCTGGAATCAGAATCGCCTGACCGCTCTCGTAGCGCGGCTCGTTTTCGTCGCCCTTGCGGTTGTGCGGGGCGAAGTATTTCTCGGCGATGCTGCGCGCCGTGCCAATGGCCGCATCGAACGTCTCGCGGTTGTGCTCGGCAAACCGCTCGCGCCGGGTCAGGCCCTCGGCATCGAGGACTTCATACAGCTCGAAAGCCAGATTGCGGGAACTGAGCAGCGTCTCGGACATGGCGGCCTACCTGAAATTTTGGGTTGGACCGAGTCTAGGCGTGCTGATAAAGGCTGAACAGGATGATTGATGGCGGTGATGTTGGAGCCGAGCACCGACGTAACAGACGCCCTGGAACAACTGTGGGAGCGGGCTTGCTCGCGAATGCGGTGGGTCAGGCAGCATTGATGTCGACTGATCCACCGCATTCGCGAGCAAGCCCGCTCCCACATTGGGATTTGATTGTCAGGCGACCATTGCGGGCGCCTGGAGTTACAGCGGTTTAACCGATGGTCATCAAGCTCGCATTACCACCCGCCGCCGCAGTGTTAACACTCAACGCGCGCTCGATCACCAGGCGCTCCAGCGCAATGTTGGTCTCGCCCTGGGACAAGCCCTGAACGCCAACAATCGCACCGGCCCGCTTGGCAATCTGCTGGCAGACACCACGCAGTTGATCGGAATGACCGTGGTGCAGAACCGCATCGAACACCACTTCGTCCTTGTTCCAGTCGGAGATCAGCTTGATCCGCGCCTGAATCTCCTTCGGCAGACGTGCGAACAATGCCTTGCTGATGTCGGACTCCGGCCATACCGCCGAACCGCCGACAGCCAGCACTGCTGCCAGTTGGGTCAGCAGGTCGCCTTCGACGTCTGCCAGGCACAGCACGTGCTCACGCGGCAGGATCGCGTAGCTGTTCTTCTCGCCGGTCGGGCCGGCCAGCACACGGGTAATACCGCTTTGCGACTGGGTGGCGTACTGCGCGCACAGGGTGCTCAGGTCGGCGTATTTGTTGCTTTCAGCCCAGGCCTTGAAGGCGTTCAGCGGTTTGCTCATGGCATCGCGCAAACGCACGTCCGGGGCGACGACGGCATCACCGCGAGTGAAGGATTGTTCGATGGCGTCAGCAGGACGGGTCGACAGCAGGCGGTACAGGTACAGCGGACCACCGGCTTTCGGGCCAGTGCCCGACAGGCCTTCGCCGCCGAACGGCTGTACGCCAACCACGGCACCCACGATGTTGCGGTTAACGTAGACGTTACCGGCGTTGACGTTGTCGATCACCTTGGCGATGGTCTCGTCGATCCGCGTGTGCACACCCAGCGTCAGGCCATAACCGGAAGCGTTGATCTGAGCGATCAGTTGATCGATCTCTTTGCGCTTGTAGCGCACCACGTGCAGCACCGGGCCGAAGATCTCGCGTTGCAGCTCGTCGAAGCTTTCCAGTTCGATCAGGGTCGGCATGACGAAGGTGCCGCGTTTGACCTCTTCGGTATCGGCGATAGCCACCTGGTAGACGTTGCGACCTTTATCGCGCATGCCCTGGATGTGCTTGTCGATGCCAGCCTTGGCTTCGGCGTCGATCACCGGGCCGATGTCCACGGACAGACGCTCCGGGTTGCCGAGACGGCTTTCGGCCATGGCACCTTTGAGCATTTCGATGACGCGATCAGCGGAATCTTCCTGCAGGCACAGTACCCGCAGCGCCGAGCAACGCTGACCGGCGCTGTCGAAGGCCGAGGACACCACGTCGATCACGACTTGTTCGGTCAATGCCGAGGAGTCGACGATCATTGCGTTCTGGCCACCGGTTTCGGCGATCAGCGGAATCGGACGACCTTGGCTGTCGAGACGGCCAGCAATGTTGCGTTGCAGCAGACGCGCGACTTCGGTGGAACCGGTGAACATCACGCCTTTGACGCGTTCATCACCGACCAGACCGGCACCGACGGTTTCACCGCGACCTGGCAGCAATTGCAGCACGCCTTCCGGGATGCCGGCTTCGAGCAGCAAGCGCACGGCTTGAGCCGCCACCAGCGGAGTTTGCTCAGCAGGCTTGGCCAATACCGGGTTACCGGCAGCCAATGCCGCAGCGACCTGGCCGCTGAAAATCGCCAGCGGGAAGTTCCACGGGCTGATGCACACCACCGGACCCAGTGGGCGGTGGGCGTCGTTACTGAAATCGTTGCGCGCCTGCACCGCGTAGTAACGCAGGAAATCGACCGCTTCGCGGACTTCGGCGATAGCGTTGGCGAAGGTCTTGCCGGCTTCACGGGCCAACAGGCCCATCAGCGGCTGGATCTCGCCTTCCATCAGGTCAGCGGCACGTTCCAGAATCGCCGCACGTTCGGCGGGCGGGGTCGCCTGCCAGATCGGTGCGGCGTTCAGGGCGCACTGGATCGCGTTGTCGACGTCTTCGACGGTGGCTTCCTGCACGTGGCCGACCACATCACGGTGATCCGCCGGGTTCAGGACTGGCGCTGGCGCTTCGTTGCTGGAGGCGCAACCGAGCATCGGCGCGGCTTTCCAGTTGTTGTGTGCGGTGGCGAGCAGGGCGCAGGACAGCGAGGCCAGACGATGTTCGTTGGCCATGTCGATGCCGGCGGAGTTGGCGCGCTCGGAGCCGTACAGGTCACGCGGCAGTGGAATACGCGGGTGAGGCAGGCCGAAACCACCTTCCACGGTCGCCATCTGCTCGATCTGAGCCACCGGATCGGCCACCAGTTCCTGAATCGAAATCGACTGGTCGGCGATGCGGTTGACGAATGAAGTGTTCGCGCCGTTTTCCAGCAGACGACGCACGAGGTACGCCAGCAGGGTTTCGTGGGTGCCGACCGGTGCGTACACGCGGCACGGACGGTTCAGCTTGCCTTCGGAAACTTTGCCTACGACCTGTTCGTAGAGCGGTTCACCCATGCCGTGCAGGCACTGGAATTCGTACTGGCCCGGGTAATAGTTCTGACCGGCAATGTGATAAATGGCCGACAAGGTGTGGGCGTTGTGCGTGGCGAACTGCGGGTAGATGACTTCCGGCACCGACAGCAGTTTGCGTGCGCAAGCGATGTAGGAAACGTCGGTGTACACCTTGCGGGTGTAGACCGGATAGCCTTCCAGGCCTTCGACCTGGGCGCGCTTGATTTCGCTGTCCCAGTACGCGCCTTTTACCAGACGGATCATCAAGCGATGACGGCTGCGACGCGCCAGGTCGATTACGTAGTCGATCACGTACGGGCAACGCTTCTGATAAGCCTGGATCACGAAACCGATGCCGTTCCAGCCGGTCAGTTGCGGTTCGAAGCACAGGCGCTCGAGCAGATCCAGCGACAGTTCGAGACGGTCGGCTTCTTCAGCGTCGATGTTCAGGCCGATGTCGTATTGCTTGGCCAGCAGGGTCAGCGACAGCAGGCGCGGGTACAGCTCGTCCATCACGCGCTCGTACTGCGCACGGCTGTAACGCGGGTGCAGGGCCGACAGTTTGATGGAAATGCCCGGGCCTTCATAAATCCCACGACCATGGGAGGCTTTGCCGATCGAGTGGATGGCTTGTTCGTACGACGCCAGGTACTTCTGTGCGTCGTGTTCGGTCAGCGCGGCTTCACCGAGCATGTCGTAGGAGTAACGGAAGCCCTTGGCTTCGAACTTGCTCGCGTTGGCCAGCGCTTCGGCGATGGTTTCGCCGGTGACGAACTGCTCGCCCATCAGGCGCATGGCCATGTCGACGCCCTTGCGGATCATCGGCTCGCCGCTCTTGCCGATGATGCGGCTCAGCGACGACGTCAGGCCGGCTTCGTTGTGGGTCGACACCAGTTTGCCGGTCAGCAGCAGACCCCAAGTGGCGGCGTTGACGAACAGCGACGGGCTGTTGCCCAAGTGCGGATGCCAGTTGCCGGTGCTGATCTTGTCGCGGATCAGTGCATCGCGAGTGCCTTTGTCCGGGATGCGCAGTAGCGCTTCGGCCAGGCACATCAGTGCTACGCCTTCCTGGGACGACAGGGAAAATTCCTGCAACAGACCCTGAACAATGCCTGCACGACCGCCGGCACTTTTCTGGTTACGCAGTTTTTCCGCAATGGAAGCGGCGAGCTTGTTGGTAGCTTCAGCCATCGGTACCGGCAGGCGAGCCTGCTCGATCAGCATCGGCACCACTTCCGGCTCAGGGCGACGGTAAGCGGCAGTGATCGAAGCACGCAGAACGGATTGCGGCAGGATGCTTTCGGCAAATTCGAGGAAGCACTGGTGGGCGTGATCGGTATGCACTTCGCCCGCCTCGTCGGCGTCCTTGGCGGTCAAACCGTTCAGCTCGGTCAGGGTTGCACCACCCTCGAGTTTCTCCAGGTAATTGAAAATTGCCTGCTTGATCAGCCAGTGCGGTGTGCGATCAATCGAGGTCGCGGCAGCCTTCAGGCGCTCGCGGGTCGGGTCATCGAGTTTGACCCCAAGGGTGGTGGTAGCCATATTTTTATCCTCATGGTTGCCACAGTTGCGTGGCATCAGCTGGCGGCAAGATTAGCCGTGCGCTGAAAGAGGTGCAACCGGGTGCAACCCTTTTTTGTCGGAAAAATAAACGCTTCGTCAGGAATTATTTTCTGGTACCGAAGTGCCGCTCCTGCTTGGTGCTTTTGCTTCTAGCAGAGCTGCTTGACTGCGCTAAAAGGGAGCAAAAACGGCGTATTTATCGGTATATCCGACTAGGTGCAACTTATTCTCAAGAAACTGGTTGCACCTTTTTTACTTTGTTGCATAGCATTCGCGCCCAAGGTGCAACCGGGAGTGTCCGGTGCATCGGCTGGTGGCTTTCCTGGGGAAACATCAGTCCTAAATGCGCGGGATTCCGATTCGTCTGCAAAACGTCGTCGTTTGTGTGCGATTCATCACCGCTGCTACATAAAAACAAAGCCAGGGCGTAACTTAATGAGCGTAAGCAATCCAACACTGATCACGTTCGTGATCTACATCGCAGCAATGGTGCTGATCGGCTTCATGGCCTATCGCTCCACCAACAACCTCTCTGACTACATTCTTGGCGGCCGCAGCCTGGGCAGCGTCGTGACGGCTCTGTCCGCCGGTGCTTCCGACATGAGCGGCTGGTTATTGATGGGCCTGCCGGGCGCCATCTACATGTCCGGCCTGTCTGAAAGCTGGATCGCCATCGGCCTGATCGTCGGCGCCTACCTGAACTGGCTGTTCGTCGCCGGCCGTCTGCGCGTGCAGACCGAGCACAACGGCGATGCCCTGACGCTGCCGGACTACTTCTCCAGCCGTTTCGAAGACAAAAGCGGCCTGCTGCGCATCATCTCGGCAATCGTGATTCTGGTGTTTTTCACGGTCTATTGCGCATCTGGCATCGTGGCCGGTGCCCGTCTGTTCGAAAGCACCTTCGGCATGTCCTACGAGACGGCGTTGTGGGCCGGTGCTGCGGCGACGATTGCCTACACCTTCGTCGGCGGTTTCCTCGCGGTGAGCTGGACGGACACCGTACAAGCCACGCTGATGATTTTCGCGCTGATCCTCACGCCGATCATCGTGCTGCTGGCCACTGGCGGCGTCGACACCACGTTCCTGGCGATCGAAGCACAGGACCCAAGCAACTTTGACATGCTCAAGGGCACCACTTTCATTGGCGTCATTTCGCTGATGGGCTGGGGTCTGGGCTACTTCGGTCAACCGCACATCCTGGCGCGTTTCATGGCGGCGGACTCGGTGAAATCGATTGCCAATGCCCGTCGCATCTCCATGACCTGGATGATCCTGTGCCTGGGCGGCACTGTGGCTGTGGGCTTCTTCGGTATTGCCTACTTCTCGGCGCACCCGGACGTTGCAGGCCCGGTGACTGAGAACCACGAGCGCGTGTTCATCGAACTGGCAAAACTGCTGTTCAACCCATGGGTTGCCGGTGTTCTGCTGTCGGCCATTCTGGCTGCGGTGATGAGCACCCTGAGCTGCCAGTTGCTAGTGTGCTCGAGCGCCCTGACTGAAGACTTCTACAAAGCGTTCATCCGCAAGACAGCTTCTCAGAAAGAACTGGTCTGGATCGGTCGCGCCATGGTGCTGGTGGTCGCGCTGATCGCCATTGCACTGGCAGCCAACCCGAAAAACCATGTACTGGGTCTGGTCAGCTACGCGTGGGCCGGTTTCGGTGCTGCGTTCGGTCCGGTGGTGCTGATCTCGGTTGTCTGGAAAGGCATGACTCGCGATGGTGCACTGGCCGGCATCCTCGTCGGTGCGATCACCGTTGTGGCGTGGAAACACTGGGAAGTGATGGGGCTGTACGAAATCATCCCGGGCTTCATCTTCGCCAGCCTGGCGATCTACATCGTCAGCAAGCTCGGCTCGCCGACCACTGGCATGGTGCAGCGCTTCGAAGCGGCGGAAAAAGATTTCCACCTGAACAAGTGATGCACTGAGCTTCGGCTCACCAGAAAACGGCCCGTTTCCTACAGGAGGCGGGCCGTTTTTTATGCCTGCAATATCCCTGACTCAGCATCGATCCCCTGTGGGAGCGGGCTTGCTCGCGAATGCGGTGGGTCAAATGAAATCGATGTCGGCTGACACGGCCCCTTCGTCGGAACGCCGCCCGGAGCAAGCCCGCTCCCACAGTTGTTCGGTGGTGGGTTTGAGAGGGTTGTCTGTAGTCGGATGCGTCGATATTCGAAGGCTTTTTCGACAAAAAAAGTAGGGCAAATCTGATTTTTCCGTCACCCACCCAACCCCCCTTGCCCCTCATGCAGAATCGCCCGCCCTCATTCTGCAGAGACACATCGGATGTTCGCGCCTGCCAATCAACCGCGTTTCACGTTGACCCTCGAAGGCGCCCAACTTGACCTCAAGGTCCTTGAGTTCACGGGCAAGGAAGCCATCAGCCAACCCTATCGCTTCGAACTGGAACTGGTCAGTGAGCGGCCGGATCTGGACCTCGAAAGCCTGCTGCACCGTCAGGCGTTTCTGAGCCTTGATGCAGACGGTTCCGGTGTCCATGGTCAGATTTATCAGGTTGGGCAGGGGGATTCCGGGAAACGTCTGACGCGCTATCACCTGAGCCTGGTGCCGCGTCTGACGTACCTTGGTCACCGCATCAATCAGCGGATTTTCCAGCATCAGACGGTTCCGCAAATCGTTGCGCGGATCCTCAAGGATCACGCGATCCTGCGTGATGCCTTCGCGTTTCGTCTCGGCAGCGACTACCCGGTTCGTGAGTACTGCGTGCAGTACGCCGAGAGCGATCTGGCGTTCATCCAGCGCCTGTGTGCCGAGGTCGGCATTCACTACCACTTTCAACACAGTCCCGAAGGCCACGTATTGGTGTTCGGCGACGATCAGACGGTGTTCCCGCGTTTGGCTACGCCGACGCTGTACCTGCCGGGCAGCGGCATGTCGGCCGGCGCGCCGGCGATCCAGCGCTTCAATGTCCGGGTGGAAACCCGCACCAGCGTGGTCACTCGCCGCGACTACAACTTTGAAAAGCCGCGTCTGCAGTTGGAGAGCCGTATCGACGGCGAGCAACGGCCGGTGCTGGAGGATTATCACTTTCCTGGCCAATTCAACGATCGTGAAACCGGCAAGCATCTGGCCCAGCGCGCACTCGAAAGACATGTCGCCGATTACCGTCAGGCCGAGGGCCTTAGCGACGAATCCTCGCTGGTGTGCGGACATTTCCTGCAACTGAGCGAGCACCCGCGACAGGACTGGAATGACCTTTGGCTGCTCACCACCCTCGAGCACCGTGGGCGACAGCCGCAAGTGCTGGAGGAGTCGGTGACCAGTGATGGGGAAACATTCCAGGGCTACCGTAATACCTTTCTCGCCACGCCGTGGGACGTGTTCTTCCGCCCGGCCCTTGGCCCGGAAAAACCACGGATGCTCGGCTATCAACCTGCAGTGGTCACTGGGCCGAAAGACGCGGAAATCCACTGCGACGAGTACGGTCGGGTCAAGGTGCAACTGGCCTGGGATCGTGACGGCGAACTCAACGAGCATTCCAGTTGCTGGCTGCGCGTCGCTACGGGCTGGGCGCATGACCATTACGGCAGCGTGCTGATCCCGCGGGTCGGCATGGAGGTGCTGGTCGGGTTCATCGACGCCGATGCCGACAAACCGTTGGTCATGGGTTGTCTGCCGAACGCGGCAACTCCGATTCCGCTGGACTTGCCGGCCGAGCAGACCCGCAGCATCTTCCGCAGCCAGAGCAGCCCCGGTGGCGGGGGTTACAACGAACTGCGCATCGAGGATAAAAAAGGCGCCGAGGAAATCTACCTGCGCGCCCAGCGCAACTGGACCCAGCATGTACTGCATGACCAACAGGTGCAGGTCGACAACCAGCGCAGCATCGTCGTCACTGGCACCGCCAAGCATGAGTTGAGGGCCGACGAACAGCGTATCACCCACGGCCAGCGTCAGGCCGAGGTGAAGAGGGACGACCATTTGACGGTTGTTGGTGATCGGCACATTCGGGTGAGCAATCAGGCGCTCAGCGCCAGCGGACAATTCCACGTCAGCGCCGGGCAACAAGTGGTCATCGACGGCGGCGCGAGCGCGACGATTCAGGCGGGCGGGCAGTGGATCAACATCGGCCCCGGCGGGATTTTCAGCAGCGTACCGATTCAGGTCGGTGGTGCGCCGATGGCGGCGATGAGCGCTGCGCCGAATGTGCCGGGACTGCCGGCAAAACTCGCAGCAGCGCCGGCGGCCATGCTCACCGCTGCACAAATCATGAGCTTTAAAGGTGATGCGCCATTCTGCGAAGAATGTGAGCGTTGCAAGGACGGTGTTTGTGCAGCCTGAGCGCCTTACACCTGCTGAGTGGTTGGCGCTTGAACCGCTGAAACCTTCGGAGCAACTGTTCGCGATTTTCAGTAATGCCAGTGATGTCGAGCCGTTCAACGCCTGGCCGGTGGCGCCGAGGCCGATTTGGGCGGACACGATCTACGCCGAGTGGGATGCGGTGATGCCGTTCGTGGGAATTGTCGCTGTCGACAGTGAGTTTCTGCATTGGGTGGCGACCACTGAGTCCCGCGATTGGGGTTGGCTGGCGGTGTCTTCGGCGGACCTGGACGTGCTGGTCGAGCACCTGCGCAGTTTGACGCAGGTGTTGATGCCGGACGGTAAAGCGGTGTTTTTCCGCTTTTGGGATGGGCGGTTTTTGCTGCCCATTTTGCAATCCGGGCAGGTGGAAACGGCGCAATTGTTCCCAGTGATCGGACGAGGCTTGATCAATGGTCAGGCGGTTACGGTCGGGGGTAGGGCGCTGGTGTCGGGGCGGGTGTTTCCTTGGTGGCGCGTTCCCGAATCACTGGCGCAAGGAAGTGCAGAGACGCGGCTCGGCAATGTCGTGCAGTGGCTGAGCGAGGAGCATCCGGCGTTGTTTGAAGCATTTCCCGCGTCGGTGTTGCGCTGCAAGGTCAGGCAGTTTTTTCAGGTTTCCATGTCGGAAGAATCGTCGCTATCGGCGTTGTTGGCGTATTTGCTGGCAGAGTCAGAGTGAGTTTTCGGGGCGAAGGTCTCGGACGATTCCTTCGAGTTGCGGCGGATTGCATGAACTGGTGGGCGATGGGTTGCAGGGATAGTCTTTTCGTTGTCGCTACGAGAGTGGTGACAGGGTGTAGGAACCCTGAGAAATTCACCGCGCATCAGCGCTGTCGTTTGATTGCGGGACTTAATTCGTGCCCCTGATATCTTTGCGGCGGCTGTGCGCGGGAACGCTTCGGCGTAGCTGAGTTTGGTGGGTTTCTCAGTTTCCTACTCTCGCGTACGGCTGCCACCCAAACCTGTAGGAAGGTCATTGGCAGCCCCTCTTAACCTATTGAGGTGCAACTGAAATGACGACGCTCAAACCCGATCCTCCCTACGTAAAACACATCCCCCATCCCGACAACCGCTACATGGCATTGACCGGCAACTGCAACGACATGCCCACGCTGTTCGTCGACACCCATGCCCCTTCCAACGTCCTGATGGACGCCGCCAACTACCGCATCCGCACCGTTGTCCAAGTGCTGGAAAACCTGTGCATGCGCGGTTCGATCGAGTGCGACTCCATCATCCTCAGCGACTTCGCCAAACTCTGCGCCATCCCCTTGCGCGACGGCTGTGATTTGCTAGACGTCATCGGTCGACGCTTGGGCGCCACGCCTTCCTGATACCGCAAGATCAAAAGATCGCAGCCTTCGGCAGCTCCTGCACGGGATCATCTGTAGGGGCTGCCGAAGGCTGCGATCTTTTGACGTTGAGGGTGCGGCAGTCAGTCTGCGATGTAGCGATCCTGAGTCTTGATAAATCTGTCGAAAGCCTCTGAGTTGTAGACCTCCAGGCAGCCATAAAAAACGACATTGCTTTTCGAGTGCTTGCTGATCGACGGTGTCTGCTCATAGGCCGCATACACATAGTTTCTGGTTTCTTTATATGGATCGTGCAGCACCTGCAGCGTGTCTTCATTTTGCAGGACGGTGTGCATGCCTTTGCCCATGAACGAGTAGGCGCCAGCGGACAGGCCGATGTCTTTTTCCAACGCTGAATTTTCATTGAATGGCTTCAGGATGCAGTGACTCAAACCGTAGTTTTTGAGCATTTGGCGAGCCTGCGCTCTGTGACTTTCACCCGAAAGGGCGTGCATTGAGCAGATCAGGGACAGAGAGAAAATAAGTGGGCGACGCATGGGTTTGACTTCCTGTCGAGGTTACCTGCCAGTTAAGCGAGATAAATGACCTGTGGCGAGGGGGTTTATCCCCGATGGGCAGCGAAGCGGCCCTATGACCTGTCATCGCGATGCACCAGACACACCACGTTGGCAGAATCGGGGCCGCTGCGCAGCCCATCGGGGATAAATCCCCTCGCCACGGGTATTGGGCCAGATTCTTGATGTGTAAGAGGCCGCTCGGCTGCGAACCCCTGACTTGCCGCCCGGTAAAAGGTAAACTTTGCGCCCTTCGCAGGAGCAGCCATGAATTATCGTCACGCCTTCCATGCCGGCAATCACGCCGATGTGTTCAAACACCTGACCTTGACCCGCCTCATCGCCCTGATGTCGCGCAAGGAGCAGCCGTTTGCCTATCTCGACACGCACGCCGGTATTGGTCTGTATGACTTGCAGGGCGATCAGGCCAACCGTACCGGCGAGTACCTGGAAGGCATCGCGCGTTTGTGGGATCAGCCGGATCTGCCAGCGCTGACCGCCGACTACATGAAGGTGCTGCACCAGATGAACCCGGATGGCCAGTTGCGTTACTACCCGGGCTCGCCGGAGCTGGCGCGGCGTCTGACCCGGCCGCAGGACCGGGTGATGCTCAACGAGAAGCACCCGGAAGACGGCGTGCTGCTCAAGGACAACATGGCCGGTGACCGTCGGGTGAAAGTGCATCTGGGCGAGGGCTGGCATGTGGCGCGGGCAATGCTGCCGGTGCAGGAGAAGCGTGCGGTGATGTTGATTGATCCGCCGTTTGAACAGCTCGATGAGATGCAGCGTTGTGCGGCGTCGTTGAAAGAAGCGATTAGCCGGATGCGCCAAACAGTGGCGGCGATCTGGTACCCGGTGAAGGACCAGCGTGCGCTGCGTCGTTTCTATCAGGATCTGGCCGGTACTGGCGCGCCGAAACTGCTGCGCGTGGAGTTGCTGGTGCATCCGCTGGACACGCCGAACAGCCTGAACGGTTCGGGCATGGCGATAGCCAATCCGCCGTGGGGGCTGGAGGAAGAATTGCGTGAGCTGTTGCCGTGGTTGTCGAAGAAGCTTGGGCAGACCCAGGGTGGGTGGCAGATGGATTGGTTGATTGCCGAGAGTTGATCAGTAGGGCGATCGTTCCCACGCAGAGCGTGGGAACGATCCGTCGACGGGGTCAGTTACCCGCCAGACTCGGTGGCATGCAAACGCCGGTGCCGCCAATCCCGCAATAGCCTTCAGGGTTCTTCGCCAGATACTGCTGGTGATACGCCTCGGCGAAGTACACGGTCGGCGCCTGTTCGATATCGGTGCTGATTTCGCCCAGACCGGCCTTCGACAGTTCAGCCTGATACACCGCTTTGCTCTTCAGCGCCGCATCCAGTTGCTCTGGCGAGGTCGCGTAGATCACAGAGCGGTACTGGGTGCCGATGTCGTTGCCCTGGCGCATCCCCTGCGTCGGGTTGTGCAGTTCCCAGAACATCGCCAGCAGCTCTTCGTAGCTGACCTTGGCCTTGTCATACACCACCAGCACCACTTCGGCGTGGCCGGTCAGGCCCGAGCAGACTTCTTCATAAGTCGGGTTCGGCGTGTAGCCGCCGGCGTAGCCGACCACGGTGCTGACCACACCTTCACGCTGCCAAAAGCGGCGCTCGGCGCCCCAGAAGCAGCCCAGACCGAAAATCGCAAAGTCGACGTCCTGGAAAAACGGGCCGAGCAGCGGGGTTTCTTCGAAGACGAAATGCTTTTCAGGCAGGGTCATCGCGGTTTCGCGGCCGGGCAGAGCTTGGTCTTTAGTCGGTAGCACGTTTTTGTTCACCAGAATTTCCGAGCGCAGAACCATGATCGTTCCTCTCAGTCAGGTTGGATGTAAAAAGTCAGACCGCCAGTGTGCCCAATGATGCCCGACTTCGCACTATCCAAATGTGGGAGCGAGCCTGCTCGCGAAAGCGGTGTGTCAGGCGACGATGATGTTCGACGGTTTTATCGCCTTCGCGAGCAGGCTCGCTCCCACAGGGGATCTTCGACAGATGGGATTTAGAGGCAGAGCGGGCCGCGCGGGTAGCGCTTGAGTGCCTGGATCAGCTCGGCGCCGGGGATCGGCCGGTCGAACAGGTAGCCCTGGCCGACGTCGCAGCGGTGGCGACGCAGAAACGCCAGTTGCTCGGCAGTCTCGATGCCTTCGGCCACAACCTTGAGTTTCAGGTTGTGCGCCATGGCGATCACCGCCGAGGTGATTTCCATGTCGTCCTGGTTGTCGGGGATTTCGTGGATGAAGCTGCGATCGATCTTGATGATGTCGATCGGGAATTTCTTCAGATAACTCAGCGATGAGTACCCGGTGCCGAAGTCGTCCATGGCCAGTGTCAGCCCGAGGCGCTTGAGCTGATCGAGCTGCAAGTGCGTGTCTTCGGTGGCTTCCAGCAGCAGGCCTTCAGTCAGTTCCAGCTCCAGCAGATTGGCTGGCAGCGCTTCTTCCTTGAGGATGTTGGCGATCGAGGCCACCAGATCCGGGTCAGAGAACTGTTTCGGCGACAGGTTGATCGCCACTTGCAAATTGCCCATGCCGGCGGCAGTCAGGGCTTTGCTCATGCGGCAGGCCTGACGCGCGATCCACTTGCCGATCGGAATGATCAGGCCGGTCTCTTCGGCAACGCTGATGAACTGATCCGGGCGGATCATCCCGCGCTCCGGATGGTTCCAGCGCAGCAGCGCTTCCATCCCCAGCAGACGACCGCTGCGCAGGCACAGCTTGGGCTGGTAGAACACGTCCAGCTCATTTTGCGTCAGCGCGCGGCGCAGGTTGTTTTCGACGAACAGTTTGTAGCTGGCCTCGGCGTTCAACGCTTCGGTGAAGACTTGCACCTGATGTTTGCCGTTGGCCTTGGCCTTGTGCAGGGCAAGGCCGGCGTTGCGCATCAGGGTTTGCGGATCGCGCCCGTGCAGCGGCGCGCAGGCCAGGCCTACGGAGCCGGTGACGCTGATCAACTGGTTGTCGACGAACATCGGTTTGTCGAGGGTCGCCAGCAATTGATTGGCGATCTGCTGGCCGGTGGCGAGATCAGTGTCGTCCAGCAGCACGGCAAATTCGTTACTGGCGAAACGCGCCAGGCTACCGCTCGGGCTCAGGCTATTACGCAGACGCCGAGCGAGGCTGATCAACAGTTTGTCGCCGGTCTGGTGGCCGAGGCTGTCGTTGATCCGCTTGAAGTTGTCGATGTCCACCAGCAACAGGCTGATCGGGGTATCGCTATCGCGGGCAAAGCGTTCGTCCAGATTGCGGATAAAGGCAGGACGGTTGCCAAGGTTGGTCAGGTTGTCGGTGTACGCCAGACGCTCGATGCGCTGCTGCGCCAGTTTGGTCTGGGTGATGTCTTCGTAGATGCCGATGTAGTGCGTCAGCTCGCGGTTGTCGCCATACACCTTGGAGATCGACAACTGGCCCCAGTACGGTTCGAGGTTTTTGCGGCGGCTCTTGAATTCGCCCTGCCAGCTGTTGCTCTTGGCCAGCGCCGAGGGGGCGTCGAACAGCAGTTCGCTGAGGTTCTCCAGCGCCGGCAACTCGGACAGGCGCTGGCCGTGGACTTCCTCGGTGGTGTACTGGGTGATCGCGGTGAAGCTCGGGTTGACGTACTCGACCACGCCGTCGCAATTGACCAGCAAAAAGGCGTTGGCGCTTTGCTCTACCGCGCGCTGGAACAGGTGCAGGGCGCTGGTGGCGGTGCGACGGTTATGGTTGTTGATGACCTGCGCGAACTGGTCGGCCAGCTCACCGGCAAAGGCGATTTCATCGGACTGCCAGGCGCGGGTAACGCCGGTCTGCTCCAGGCACAGCACGCCGACCACTTGGCCATCGACGCGGATGCTGGCGTCGAGCATCGCATTGACGTCGCGCGGGCGCAGGGCTTCGGCCATCTCGCGGGTGCGCGGGTCGCGCATCGCATTGTGCGCGTCGATGGCGCGGCTGCCATGCAGGGCTTCCATGTAGTCGGGGAAACCGCTGATGTCGATTACCTCCGGCAGGAGGTATTCCTGGGTCGCGCGGTGATACGCCGAAATCGGCACCAGCAGATTACCTTCGAGGTTCCACAGGCTGGCGCAATCGATTTCATAGATGTCGCAGGCGCAGCGGGTGATCAGCTCGGCGGCTTCCTGCAGCGAGTTGTGGCTGCTGTAGCGCTGGCGGGCCAGCAGCAGGATCAGATCCTGTTGGGCGCGCACTCGCTCAAGGTGCAGCAGTTGTTCCTGCTGGGCGCGCTGGTTCAGTTCCAGGGCGATCTGCAGGCGGGAATTCTGGGTTTCGAGGTCGACGGACGGTAGCGTCGGCGCTTCGTCGAACACGTTGTCGACGGCCAGCAGATAGCCGCGTAACAGATGTCGATTGTGCTGTTTGTAGGCCTCACCGAGTTCGAGGATGCTCAAGGCACCGGCGGCGGTGTGCAGGGTGTAGCGCACCAGATAATGCGGGCTGTCGCGCAGTTGCTGCTGGATCGCGTCGTGCAGTTGATAGCGCGCTTCGGGCTCCATCAGGCTGGCGTAGGGCGAGCCGACCAGCGCGCAGAGTTCGACGGCTGGCTGGCCGAACTGGCGCTCGCAATTGGGATCGAGAAACAGCATCGCCCAACTGGCTTCATTCAAGCGCTCGAAACGCAGCATGCCGAGCCGCGAGGGCACAGGCAACTGCGTCACTACCTCGGCCGCCATACGGCTGGCGGCATCGGGTTGGCTCTTCATGAAGGAACTCGCTTGGAAATATGCTGAACGCGCCGGGCTCTCGCCCTCTTTACTGTTGCCTGCGGCAAGGTTGCATCATTGCGGCACCGACTGACAAGAGAGATGAAGGCCAAGTGCTATAAGAATATGTCGGCCGCCCAAGGCATTTCTCCAGCGCGCGTTGCAAAGTAATGCGATTGAACTCCTGAAGTACCATTCCAGAGCGGTTTGTGCGCGGGAACGGCATTTTTTCATAGCTTCAGCGCAGGGTGATTTCGGTCGATTGCAGGCGTTTGCCATCACGATCATGGTAATTGACCTGAATGGCTCCAGCGTCGACCAGCAGATGGGCGAAGTTGTCTTCGCTGACCACTGCGCTGGTCAACTCATGCTGATAGTCGCCCGCTGCGGTGCGCACCAGCGGCTGATCGAGAATGAACGTCGACGCCGTGGCGTAGGGCAGCAGCTTGCTGTTGCAAAACGGCGAGGAAACGATGGTGTGGACTTCGAAGTCCGGGTCTTCGCTGTGGGTCAGGCGCGCGGTCAGCGAGCCGTGCACGTCGCCGGAAACAAACACGACATTCCTGATCCGTTGGGTGCGGATGGTTTCCAGCAGGCGCAGACGCTGTTCGGGGAAGGCTTGCCAGGCGTCGTCACCCAGCCGTTTGCGATCCGGGTAGAACATCACGCTGGTCACGACGAATTTGACCCGTGCCGCACTGTTGGTCAGCCATGTGAGTAGCGCCTGCTCCTGCTCAACATCGAGTACGCGGCGATCAGCGGCGGACAAGTTGCGCCGGGTGCGACTGTCGGTCACGAACCATTCAACATCACCGTCGTTGAATTGATACCAGTAGTGCTCGAGTTTTGCCCGGTTCACTGTGTCGTTAGTTGTCAGTTGATGCGCAGGACTGTGGCTGGCTTGATAAATCTCATAAGCCGCCATGGCGTTGGAATATAACTCGTTGTCTGATCTTTCGGCATTCGCCGGCCAGTTATCTTCGATTTCGTGATCATCAAGAATCATGTAAGTCGAGGTACCAGCCATCAATCGCTGAATATTGGGCTGCGAGAATGCCGCACGGTACTTACTGAGGATCTCCTTGTATTCGCGATCGGGTGCGAACCGATTAAGGTCGTCGACATAAATCTGATCGCCAGTCATCAGCGTGGCGCTGATCGGCGGTTGCGCACCTTCAATCAACTGGTTGATGGAAGCGAAGATCCGGTCACAGAGGTGGGGCAGGGTCGGGATGCCGGCGGTCATGCGCAAATAGCGGCAAGAGCCGACGATGTAAGCCCGAGGCTGCAGGGCCTGGCTGGAGCGAGTGCGCAGGCGGTAGATTTCCCGGGGCCACTGTAGCGGCAGCTCGGCCACACTGTTCACGGTATGCACCGGATTCATCGGGCTGAACCAGCCGGTCTGGTATTCGTATTCGGTGTCGCTGCTCAGGTTGTTAAGCGCGAACACTTGCGTCATGTCGCGCAATGAACCGAGTTCGGCAAAAATACTGGCTGACCACTGCTGTGTGCCTGCTGCCCGGTAACGGATCGCCGCAAATACCCGCGCAGGGCCCTGATTGTCTGCGCGCATAAATATTCGTGCATGGTTAGTTGTAGTGTGGCCGATGATCGGGCCAATAGTCGGTTTGAACATATTCGAATCCATTCGAGTAAGTTTTATGTTTTGTTAATAACATGGGGGATTTGTTATTTAACTAGAGGGCCGAAGGTTAGTTGCCTGCCGGCAAAAAATATCGAGGCGAAGTGGACTGCGTTCGTAGCTTAAGTAAGCCGAACGTGTAGGAAGGGGCGCTGCTTTTGGTTTCAGGCAAAAAAAGCCCCGTCAAACTGACGGGGTTGAGGTACGAGCGTGTGGCGCTCGAAAACGTGAAACACAAGCGGCCCTCCGTTGCCGGAGGGCCGCTTGGGATTACAGCAGGATGGTGCGGATGTCCGCCAGCAGGCTGCCCAGACGCTGGGTGAAGCGTGCGGCAGCGGCGCCGTTGATCACACGGTGATCGTAGGACAACGACAGCGGCAGCATCAGTTTCGGCTGGAAGGCTTTGCCGTCCCAGACTGGCTGGATGGTTGCCTTGGATACACCGAGGATCGCCACTTCCGGCGCGTTGACGATCGGCGTGAAGCCGGTGCCGCCAATGTGGCCGAGGCTGGAAATGGTGAAGCAGGCGCCTTGCATGTCGTCAGCGGTGAGCTTCTTGTCGCGGGCTTTGGCAGCCAGCGCAGCGGCTTCGGCTGCCAGTTGCAACAGGCTCTTCTGGTCGACGTTCTTGATGACCGGTACCAGCAGGCCATCTGGAGTGTCGACGGCGAAGCCGATGTTGACGTACTTCTTGCGGATAATCGCTTTGCCGCTTGGCGCCAGCGAACTGTTGAAGTCCGGCAGCTCCTTGAGCATGTGTGCGCACGACTTGAGCAGCAGCGGCAGGATGGTCAGCTTGACGCCGGCCTTCTCTGCAACAGCTTTCTGCGCCACGCGGAACGCTTCCAGCTCGGTGATATCAGCCGAGTCGAACTGAGTCACGTGCGGGATGTTCAGCCAGCTGCGGTGCAGGCTCGACGCGCCGATCTGCATCAGGCGAGTCATCGGCACTTCTTCGATTTCGCCGAAACGGCTGAAATCGACGACCGGAATCGGCGGGATGCCCGCGCCACCGGTTGCGCCAGCAGCAGCGGCCGGTGCTTCCTTGGCCTTCTGCATCATCGCTTTGACGTAAACCTGCACGTCTTCTTTCAAGATACGACCGTGCGGGCCGCTGGCGCCGACAGCGTTCAGCTCGACGCCGAACTCACGGGCCAGTTGACGCACGGCTGGGCCGGCGTGAACTTTTGCGCCCGGTTTCGCTGGCGTAGCAGCCGGTGCGGCGGCTGGAGCGGCAGCAGGGGCAGGCGCAGCGGCAGCCGGAGCAGCAGCGGCTGAAGCACTTGGAGCAGCAGCCGCAGCTGGAGCCGGGGCAGCAGCAGGCGCTGCGCCTTTGACTTTCAGCTTGAGGATCAGGTCGCCAGTACCGACTTCGTCGTCCAGCTTGATCGAAACACTTTCCACCACGCCTGCGGCAGGCGACGGGATTTCCATGCTCGCCTTGTCGGATTCCAGAGTGATCAGCGACTGGTCGGCTTCAACGCTGTCGCCAGCCTTGACCAACACTTCGATGATCTTGGCTTTGCCAGCGGAGCCGATGTCCGGAACGTGGATGTCCTGAACGCTGTCGGCCACTGGAGCAGCCGGGGCTGCTGCAGGAGCAGGTGCAGCGGCCGGAGCAGCAGCTTGAGCCGGAGCGGCAGTCGCAGGGGCCGCAGCCCCCGCCACTTCCAGATCCAGGATCAGGTCGCCAGTGCCGACTTCGTCGTTGAGCTTGACGCTGATGGCCTTGACCACGCCAGCGGCAGGCGACGGGATTTCCATGCTGGCCTTGTCGGATTCCAGGGTGATCAGCGATTGATCAGCTTCGACCTTGTCGCCGACCTTGACCTGGATCTCGATGATCTGCGCCTTGCCCGACGAACCGATGTCCGGCACGTGCACTTGCTGAACCGACGCGGCAGCAGGGGCAGCGGCAGGCGCGGCAGCAGGAGCAGCAGCCGGTTTGGCTTCAGCTTTTGCCGCCGGTGCAGCGGCAGGCGCAGGAGCCGCTTGCGCGGCGCCCTCGACTTCCAGCTCAAGCAGTTCGTCGCCTTCTTTCAGACGGTCGCCCAGCTTCACTTTCAGGCTTTTGATGACGCCGGCTTTCGGGGCCGGCACTTCCATGCTGGCCTTGTCCGATTCCAGGGTCAGGATGCTCTGGTCGGCTTCGATACGGTCGCCGACCTTCACAAACAGTTCAATTACTTCACCTTCACCGCTGCCGATGTCAGGTACGCGAATGAGTTCGCTCACAAAATGTCTCCTCAGCAGTCCAGTGGGTTGCGTTTTTCCGGGTCGATGCCGAATTTGACGATGGCCTCAGCCACGACTTTAGGTTCGATATCACCACGGTCAGCCAGTGCTTCCAGGGCTGCCAACACCACGAAATGACGGTCGACTTCGAAGAAATGACGCAGTTTCTTGCGGCTGTCGCTGCGGCCGAAACCGTCGGTGCCCAGGACTTTGAATTCCTTGGACGGTACCCACTGACGGATCTGCTCGGCGAACAGTTTCATGTAGTCGGTAGACGCGATGACCGGACCCTTACGGCCGTTCAGGCACTCTTCGACGTAGCTCAGCTTAGGCTTCTGGCCCGGCTTCAGACGGTTGCTGCGCTCGACAGCGAGGCCGTCGCGACGCAGTTCGTTGAAGCTGGTAACGCTCCACACGTCGGCGCCAACGTTGAACTCTTCACGCAGAATCTTCGCCGCTTCACGGACTTCACGCAGGATGGTGCCGGAGCCCATCAGCTGTACGTGGTGCGCCGCATCGCGGGTGTCTTCTTCGAGCAGGTACATGCCTTTCTTGATGCCTTCTTCGGCACCGGCCGGCATGGCTGGCTGCTGGTACGACTCGTTCATCACGGTGATGTAGTAGAAGATGTCCTGTTGCTCTTCGGTCATCTTCTTCATGCCGTCCTGAATGATCACCGCCAGCTCGTAGCCGTAGGTTGGATCGTAGGTGCGGCAGTTCGGGATGGTCGCGGCCAGCAGGTGGCTGTGACCGTCTTCGTGTTGCAGGCCTTCACCGTTCAGGGTGGTACGGCCGGCGGTGCCACCGATCAGGAAGCCACGGGTGCGGCTGTCGCCAGCGGCCCAAGCCAGGTCACCAATACGCTGGAAGCCGAACATCGAGTAGAAGATGTAGAACGGCAGCATCGGCTGGTTATGGCTGGAGTACGAAGTACCGGCAGCGATGAACGAGCTCATGGCGCCCGCTTCGTTGATGCCTTCTTCAAGGATCTGACCTTTCTGGTCTTCCTTGTAGAACATCACCTGGTCTTTATCGACTGGCTCGTAGAGCTGGCCGACGGACGAGTAGATGCCCAACTGACGGAACATGCCTTCCATACCGAAGGTACGGGCTTCGTCCGGGATGATCGGCACGATGCGCGGGCCGATTTCCTTGTCCTTGACCAGTTGTGCGAGGATCCGCACGAAAGCCATGGTGGTGGAGATTTCACGGTCGCCCGAACCATCGAGGATGGCTTTGAGGGTGTCCAGATCCGGCGTCGGCACGCTGAAGCTCTGTGCGCGGCGCTGTGGAACGAAACCGCCCAGTGCAGTGCGACGCTCGCTGAGGTAGCGGGCTTCGGCGCTGTTTGGCTCTGGCTTGAAGAACGGCAGGTTCTCCAGCTCTTCGTCCTTGACCGGGATGTCGAAACGATCGCGGAACAACTTCAGGCTGTCGACGTCGACTTTCTTGGTGTTGTGCGCAGTGTTTTTCGCTTCGCCGGCACCGGTGCCATAACCTTTGATGGTCTTGGCGAGGATGACAGTCGGTTGTTCTTTGTGATTGACCGCTTCGTGGTACGCCGCGTAGACCTTGTACGGGTCGTGGCCGCCACGGTTGAGTTTCCAGATCTCGTCGTCGGACAGATCAGCAACCATCGCCTTGAGTTCTGGCGTGTTGAAGAAGTGTTCACGGACGAACGCGCCGTCTTTGGCTTTGTAGTTCTGGTACTCGCCGTCGATGACTTCGTCCATGCGACGTTGCAGGATGCCGTCGACGTCTTTGGCCAGCAGTGGGTCCCAGAAACGGCCCCAGATGACTTTAGTCACGTTCCACTGAGCACCGCGGAACACGCCTTCGAGTTCCTGGATGATCTTGCCGTTGCCGCGAACCGGGCCGTCGAGGCGCTGCAGGTTGCAGTTGATGACGAAGATCAGGTTGTCCAGTTTCTCGCGGCCGGCCAGGGAGATCGCGCCCAGGGATTCCGGCTCGTCGCACTCGCCGTCGCCCAGGAAGCACCAGACTTTCTGTTTGCCCGGCTGGATGAAACCGCGGTGTTCCAGGTACTTCATGAAGCGTGCCTGGTAGATCGCCTGGATCGGACCCAGACCCATGGATACGGTCGGGAACTGCCAGAAGTCAGGCATCAGCCAAGGGTGCGGGTAGGACGACAGGCCCTGACCGTCGACTTCCTGGCGGAAGTTGTTCATCTGGTCTTCGGTGATGCGGCCTTCCATGAACGCACGGGCGTAAACGCCTGGCGAGGTGTGGCCCTGGAAGTAGATCAGGTCGCCGCCGTGTTCGTCGGTCGGGGCCTGGAAGAAGTAGTTGAAGCCGATGTCATACAGGGTCGCACTGGAGGCGAAGCTGGAGATGTGACCACCCAGGTCAGAATCTTTCAGGTTCGTACGCATTACCATGGCCATCGCGTTCCAGCGTACCAGCGAGCGAATGCGGCGTTCCATGAACAGGTCGCCAGGCATGCGTGCTTCGTGGGTTACCGGAATGGTGTTGCGGTAAGGCGTGGTGATGGCGTAAGGGAGCTGCGAGCCGCTGCGGGTCGCGAGTTCGCCCATACGGGTCATCAGATAGTGAGCACGGTCTTCGCCTTCTTTGTCGAGAACCGATTCCAGGGCGTCCAGCCATTCCTGGGTTTCGACGGGATCGAGGTCTTGCATGGCTTGCTCCAGGGCGGAAAGGCTTCCAGAATCGGTTGCCTGAGTTTGCGACTGGCCTTGTGGGCAGACGATTTAAAATTCTTGGATTGCCGACAGGTTGTTTCGGCGGCGTGTAGTTTTACTACAAATCTTTGAGCATTTCAGCCTTTCGGATGTATAGACGAGTAGTAAAACTACAGATGAAAGGCTTGTGGCCTCCGACTGCGTTGTGAGAATAATCGTTAAGGTTGGTCGATTGCCATCCATAAAAGGTGAAACTTTGATGCTGGGTGCTAAAGAAGAAGAAATTTCAGCTATTTCTAACTTTTGTTCGACAGTCCTTCGCGTAGCGGGTTTTCATCATTCACTACAAGCGGCCATTTACACGCCGATCAAGGATAGACCATGACCCTGCCCGCGCTTGCCGGACTGCCCGCCATTCTCCTGCCGTTGGTCACTCGATCCGAGCAGTCGTTCCGTACGGCCGTCGCCTCACTGGAAGACGATTACGGCTTCTCGACCTGGACGCCGGAGCGCTGGGCGCAATTCGCCCGCGTCAGTGCCGCCAGCGATTTCTTCATTGAACAGAGCGTTCGTGACCCTTTGATGTTGCTGTCGCTGGTGCAGTCCGGTGAACTCGACCGGCCGTTCGCGCCGGGTGAGCTGTGCGCGCAGATTGCCGCCGCCGTGAACACCGCGCAAGGCGAAGACGAACTCGGGCGCGTACTGCGTCGTCAGCGCGCTCGCCAGCAAGTGCGGATCATCTGGCGTGACCTGAACCGCCAGGCCGATCTGGTGCAGACCTGCCGTGATCTTTCCGACATGGCCGACGCGACCATCGACCAGGCCTATCAATGGCTGTACAGCCGCCATTGCCAGCAGTTCGGCACGCCGACCGGCCGGCGCAGCGGCTTGCCGCAGCAGATGGTCATCCTCGGCATGGGCAAGCTCGGCGCGGTCGAGCTG
This sequence comes from Pseudomonas sp. AD21, assembly GCF_002878485.1. Classification (NCBI taxonomy): domain Bacteria; kingdom Pseudomonadati; phylum Pseudomonadota; class Gammaproteobacteria; order Pseudomonadales; family Pseudomonadaceae; genus Pseudomonas; species Pseudomonas sp. AD21. The sequence goes on along the minus strand of NZ_NQYG01000012.1, from coordinate 49,097 downwards.
AACCTGTCGTCGGACATCGACCTGATTTTCGCCTACCCCGAGGGCGGCGAAACCGTCGGTGTGAAACGCGCGCTGGATAATCAGGAGTTCTTCATCCGCCTCGGCCAGCGTCTGATCAAGGCCCTCGACCCGATGACCGTCGACGGCTTCGTGTTCCGCGTCGACATGCGCCTGCGCCCGTACGGCTCCTCCGGCGCGCTGGTGCTGAGCTTCAATGCGCTGGAGCAGTATTACCAGGATCAGGGCCGCGACTGGGAACGCTACGCGATGATCAAGGCGCGGGTGGTGGCCGGCGATCAAGCGGCTGGCGCGCAGTTGCTCGACATGCTGCGGCCATTCGTCTATCGGCGTTATCTGGACTTCTCGGCGATCGAAGCGCTGCGCACCATGAAGCAGCTGATCCAGCAGGAAGTGCGGCGCAAGGGCATGGCCGACAATATCAAGCTGGGCTCCGGCGGTATCCGCGAAGTCGAGTTCATCGCCCAGGCCTTCCAGTTGATCCACGGTGGACGCGATCTGAGTCTGCAGCAACGTCCTCTATTAAAGGTATTGAGCACGCTGGAGGGGCAGGGCTATCTGCCGCCAGCGGTGATCAGCGAGTTGCGCGAAGGTTACGAATTCCTGCGCTACACCGAACACGCGATCCAGGCGATTGCCGACCGCCAAACCCAGATGTTGCCGGACAGTGCTCAGGATCAGGCACGGATCGCGTTCATGCTCGGTTTCGCCGATTGGGACGCTTTCCACGAGAAACTGATGTTCTGGCGTGGCCGGGTGGCCTGGCACTTTGCGCAGGTGATCGCCGATCCTGATGAAGAGGAGGGCGCCGATTGCGAAGTGGTGGTTGGCGGTGAATGGCTGCCACTGTGGGAAGAGGCGCAGGATGAAGAAGCCGCTTGCCGACAGTTGGAAGAAGGCGGATTCAAGGACGCGACCAAAGCGCTGAAAGCGCTGGCCGGTTTGCGCAGCAGCCCGCAGTTGCGTGCGATGCAGCGGTTGGGACGTGAGCGTCTTGATGCCTTTATTCCGCGCCTGCTGGCGCAAGCGGTGGAGCATGCCAATCCGGATCTGGTGCTTGAAAGGGTATTGCCGCTGGTTGAAGCAGTGGCCCGGCGTTCGGCTTATTTAGTGTTGCTGACGGAAAACCCCGGCGCCTTGCGGCGCTTGCTGACGCTGTGTGCGGCCAGTCCGTGGATTGCCGAGCAGATCACGCGCTTCCCGCTGTTGCTCGACGAATTGCTCAACGAAGGTCGCCTGTTCAAGCCGCCACTGGCCCCTGAACTGGCCGCCGAGCTGCGCGAGCGCCTGACGCGGATTCCCGAAGACGACCTCGAACAGCAGATGGAAGCCTTGCGTCACTTCAAGCTCGCGCACCGTTTGCGCGTCGCCGCTTCGGAAATCGCCGGCAGCCTGCCGTTGATGAAAGTCAGTGATTACCTGACCTGGCTGGCCGAAGCGATTCTGGAGCAGGTGCTGGCCCTGGCCTGGCGCCAGACGGTCGCCAAGTACGGTACGCCGCTGCGGACCGACGGCACCTTGTGCGATCCCGGCTTCATCATTGTCGGTTATGGGAAAGTCGGCGGGCTGGAACTGGGGCATGGTTCGGACTTGGACCTGGTGTTCATCCATGACGGCGATCCGCAGGCGGAAACCGACGGGCCGAAGCCGATCGATGGCGCGCAGTTCTTCACCCGGCTGGGCCAGCGGATCATTCACCTGCTGACGGCGCAGACCAACTCCGGTCAGTTGTATGAAGTGGACATGCGCCTGCGGCCGTCCGGTGCGTCAGGGCTGTTGGTCAGTTCGCTCGGTGCGTTCGAGCGCTATCAGGAAAATGAAGCCTGGACCTGGGAACATCAGGCGCTGGTGCGGGCGCGGGTGCTGGTCGGCAGTCAGGATGTCGGGCAGGCGTTCGAGAAAGTCCGGGCGCAGGTCTTGGGCAAGGCGCGGGATCTGGCGAAGCTGCGGCAGGAAGTCAGCGAGATGCGCGCCAAGATGCGCGACAACCTCGGCAGCAAGGGCACCGCGGCGGGCACGGCGGCAAATGCCTTCGAGGCCACTGCGCCGTTCGACCTCAAGCAGGACGCCGGAGGTATCGTCGATATTGAATTTATGGTGCAATACGCGGCCCTGGCGTGGTCGCACAGCCCCCCGCCATTGCTGCGCTGGACCGATAACATCCGCATTCTGGAAGAGCTGGAACACGAAGGGCTGATGCCTGCCGAAGACGCCAGCCTGTTGCGCGAGGCCTATAAAGCCTACCGCTCCGCCGCCCACCGGCAGGCCTTGCAGAAGGACGCCGGGGTAATCCCGGGCGATCAGTTTGTCGAGGAACGCCGGCAGGTACTGCGGATCTGGCGTGAGTTGGGGCTAAGCTGATCCACAGACTTGTGGCTAATGCAAAACCCTGTAGGAGTGAGCCTGCTCGCGATAGCGGAGTGTCAGACAACATTAATGTTGAATGTAACGACCCCATCGCGAGCAGGCTCACTCCTACAGTGGATCTGCGGTGTATGCAGATTCAAGGCAGGACGAACAAACCATGTGGGAGCGAGCCTGCTCGCGATAGCGGAGTGACTGTCGACAGTGATGTTGAAGGTAATGACCCATCGCAAGCCGCCGGTGTTCCCACTGTGATTCTCGAGGCGGGGAGGCGTAAATGCCTCCCCGGTTCGTTTATGGAAACCACATGAATATTCTGATCGTTGGGCCCAGTTGGGTCGGTGACATGGTGATGGCGCAGACACTGTTTCAGTGTCTCAAACAGCGCCACCCGCAATGCGAAATCGACGTGCTGGCCCCCGAGTGGAGCCGGCCGATCCTTGAGCGTATGCCCGAAGTGCGCAAGGCCTTGAGCTTTCCGCTCGGCCACGGCGCGCTGGAATTGGCGACGCGCCGGCGGATCGGCAAGTCGCTGGCCGGCCAGTACGATCAGGCGATCCTGCTGCCCAACTCGCTGAAGTCGGCGCTGGTGCCGTTCTTTGCCGGCATCAAGCAGCGCACCGGCTGGCGCGGCGAGTTCCGCTACGGCCTGCTCAACGACGTGCGTGCGCTGGATAAAGAGCGTTATCCGCTGATGATCGAGCGTTTCATGGCGCTGGCCTATGAGCCGAACGCCGAGCTGCCGAAACCCTATCCGCGCCCGAGCCTGCAAATCGACCCGGTGACCCGCGAAGCGGCGCTGGCCAAGTTCGGTCTGACCCTCGACCGCCCGGTGTTGGCCCTGTGCCCCGGCGCCGAGTTCGGCGAGTCCAAGCGCTGGCCGTCCGAGCACTATGCCAAGGTCGCTGAAGCGCGGATTCGCGAAGGCTGGCAGGTGTGGCTGTTCGGCTCGAAAAACGATCATGCAGTGGGCGAAGACATTCGCGCGCGGCTGATTCCCGGCCTGCGTGAAGAGTCGGTCAACCTCAGTGGCGGCACCTCGCTGGCCGAGGCGATCGACCTGATGTCCTGTGCCGACTCGGTGGTATCCAACGATTCCGGCCTGATGCACGTCGCCGCCGCACTCAACCGCCCATTGGTGGCGGTTTACGGCTCGACTTCGCCGGGGTTCACTCCGCCGCTGGCCGAGCACGTCGAAATCGTTCGGCTGGGTCTCGATTGCAGCCCTTGCTTTGATCGCACCTGCCGTTTCGGCCATTACAACTGCCTGCGCCAGCTGATGCCGGACGCGGTCAACGATGCCTTGCAGAAACTGCAGGGCTCTGTGGTCGAGGTTCAATAAGTTGCGGGTATTGCTGATCAAGACTTCATCGCTGGGCGACGTGATTCATGCGTTGCCGGCGCTGACCGATGCGGCCCGGGCCATCCCCGGGATCAAGTTCGACTGGGTGGTGGAAGAAGGCTTCGCCGAGATCCCGACCTGGCACCCGGCCGTCGGCAAAGTGATTCCGGTGGCGATCCGCCGCTGGCGCAAGAACCTCTGGCAGACCATCAAGAGCGGCGAGTGGAAGCGCTTCAAGCAAAGCGTGCGTGCCAGCAAGTACGACCTGGTGATCGACGCTCAGGGCCTGTTGAAAAGTGCCTGGCTGACCCGCTACGTCAAAGCCCCGGTGGCCGGTCTCGACAAAGGTTCGGCGCGGGAGCCGATCGCTGCACGATTCTATGACCGCAAACTGGCCGTGGCCCGGGGGCAGCACGCTGTCGAGCGCGTGCGGCAGTTGTTCGCCATCGCTCTGGGTTATGACCTGCCCAAAGGCTTGGGCGACTACGGCCTCAACGTCGAGCGTCTGGTGGAATTGCCACGCAAGAGCGCCTTCGTGGTGTTCCTGCACGGCACCACGTGGGACACCAAACACTGGCCGGAAGCCTACTGGCGCGAGCTGACCGAGCGGGTCGGCTATCTTGGCGTCGGCGTCAAACTGCCGTGGGGCAATCCGCTGGAGAAAGCCCGCGCCGAGCGCATTGCTGCCGGGTTCAAGCACGCCGAAGTGTTGCCGAAGCTGAACCTGGCCGGCGTCGGTAAAGTGCTGGCCGGTGCCCAGGCCTGCGTGGCGGTCGACACCGGCCTGGGCCATCTGGCGGCTGCGCTGGACGTGCCGACGATTTCGCTGTTCGGTCCGACCAACCCGGGCCTGACCGGCGCCTACGGCAAGGTGCAGATTCACATGGCCAGTGATTTCCCCTGCGCCCCTTGCCTGCAAAAGAAATGCACTTACCAACCGACTGCGCAGGATGCCCGTCAGTTTGACCTGAAACGCGAGCAGCCTCTGTGCTTCACGCGTGTGAATCCCGAGCGTGTCGCCAGCCGACTGAGCACGTTGTTAATGGCTGAGGAGCTGCGCTGATGCAATTGGCATTTGTCCTGTACAAATATTTCCCGTTCGGCGGCTTGCAGCGCGACTTCATGCGCATCGCCCTCGAATGCCAGAAGCGCGGTCACCAGATTCGCGTCTACACCCTGATCTGGGAAGGCGACGTGCCGCCCGGGTTCGAAGTGCTGGTGGCGCCGGTCAAGGCGTTCTTCAACCACCGTCGCAACGAGAAACTCAGCACGTGGATGGAAGCGGACCTGGCCAGGCGTCCGGTGGACCGGCTGATCGGCTTCAACAAGATGCCGGGGCTGGACGTCTACTATGCCGCCGACGGCTGCTTTGAAGACAAGGCGCAGAACCTGCGTCACTCGCTGTACCGCCGCTGGGGCCGCTATCGCCACTTCGCCGAGTACGAGCGCGCGGTGTTCGCCAAAGACGCGAAAACCGAAGTGTTGATGATTTCCGAAGTGCAGCAGCCGCTGTTCATCAAGCACTACGACACGCCGCTTGAGCGCTTCCACCTGCTGCCGCCGGGCATTGCCCAGGACCGTCGCCGGCCGGCGGATGCCGATGAGATTCGCGCCGGTTTCCGCGCCGAATTCAACCTCAAGGATGACGAACTGCTGCTGGTGCAGATCGGTTCCGGGTTCAAGACCAAGGGCGTCGATCGCAGCCTCAAGGCGCTGGCCGCACTGCCGGCGGAGCTGAAGAAACGCACCCGGCTGTTTGTAATCGGCCAGGATGACCCCAAATTGTTCCAGATGCAGAGTGCAACTTTGGGCCTGGGCGACAACGTGACGTTCCTCAAGGGCCGCAGCGATATCCCGCGTTTCCTGCTCGGCGCCGATCTGTTGATCCACCCGGCGTACAACGAAAACACCGGTACGGTGCTGCTCGAAGCGCTGGTCGCCGGTTTGCCGGTACTGGTCAGCGCGGTCTGCGGTTACGCCCATTACATTGCCGAGGCGGACGCCGGGCGAGTGCTGGACGAGCCGTTCGATCAGGCGCAACTCACCCAATACCTGACCGAGATGTTGACCGACGCCTCTGCACGCGCGGCCTGGAGCCGCAATGGTCTGGCCTTCGCCGAGACGGCCGACCTCTACAGCATGCCGCAACACGCGGCCGATGTGATTCTGGCGGAGCACGCTTAAATGAAGTTGATGCTGGCTGAACCGTTCAAGAGCCTTTGGGCCGGACGCGACCCGTTCGCTGAAGTCGAAGGCTTGCAGGGCGAGGTCTATCGCGAGCTGGAAGCTCGACGGACGCTGCGCACGGAAGTCGACGGCAACGGATTTTTCGTCAAGATCCACCGTGGCATCGGCTGGGGGGAAATCTTCAAGAACCTGCTGACCGCCAAGCTGCCGGTGCTCGGCGCGGGTCAGGAGTGGAAGGCGATCCAGCGTCTGCAGGAAGTCGGCGTGCCGACCATGACTGCGGTCGCCTATGGCGAGAAGGGCAGCAACCCGGCCGATCAGCATTCGTTCATCGTTACCGAAGAGCTGGCGCCGACCATCAGCCTCGAAGACTTCAGCATTGAATGGGTCAAGCAGCCGCCAGAGCCAACGCTCAAGCGTGCGCTGATCGCTGAGGTGGCACGCATGACCGGCATGATGCACCGCGCCGGGGTCAACCACCGCGACTGTTACATCTGCCACTTTCTGCTGCACACCGACAAGCCGATCACCCCGCAGAGCTTCAAGCTCTCGGTGATCGACCTGCATCGCGCCCAGACCCGCCCGGCGATCACTCAGCGTTGGCGCAACAAGGATCTGGCGGCGCTGTACTTCTCGGCGCTGGACATCGGCCTGACCCGCCGCGACAAACTGCGCTTCCTCAAAGGCTATTTCCAGCAGCCGCTGCGGCAGATCCTGGCGCAAGAAGCACCGCTGCTGAGCTGGCTCGAAGGCAAGGCCAACAAGCTCTATGCGCGCAAACAGCGTTACGGGGATGCGCTCTGATGGCGGGTTGGACTCTGGAGCCGCAGTACAGCGATCTGGCCGAAGATTTCGGCAGCCTCGAAGCGGTGTTTGCCCTGCAGGGTGAACGCCTGACCCGCGATCCGCTGTCCGAAGTCATTCGTGTGCAGCGCAACGGCGTCAATTACTACGTCAAGCGCTACGTCGGCGCGGGCAAGGGTTTGCGCCGTTACCTGGGCAAGCCCCGGGTGAAGATGGAGTGGCAGAATCTCAAACGCTTCGCCAAATGGGGTATTCCCACCGCTGAAGTAGTGGGCTGGGGCCTGGAGCGGCGTGGCGCCGCCTATGCCCGTGGAGCGATGATCACCCGTGAGCTGCCGCGCACCGAGGACCTTTCGGCGCTGGCCGACCGTAAAGATCCCAAGCTCAAGGATCGCCGCTGGGTCGATGGCATCAGCCGGCAATTGGCGGTTTACACCCGGACCATGCACGATCAGCGCTTTACCCATAACGACCTGAAGTGGCGCAACCTGCTGATCGACGATCAGGCGCAGCTGTTTCTGATCGACTGCCCGAACGGTGATTTCTGGCGCGGCTTCTGGCTCAAGTACCGCATCACCAAGGACCTGGCCTGTCTCGACAAAGTGGCCAAATATCACCTGTCGAACACCCAGCGCCTGCGCTTCTACCTGCAATACCGCGGACGTGACCGGCTCAATGCCGCCGACAAGAAACGGATTCGTCACGTGGTGAGATTTTTCGAGGGACGCGAATGACTGATTTCCTGGCCGCTGAAGACCGGGCGCTGCTTGAGCGTCATGGCCTCGGCACTTTCGATGCGCTCTGGGCCAAACAGCTCGAAGCGGTGGACGAGCCGAACACCGATGGCGGTGGCTGGAGCAGCGTGTTTCGCCTGGAGCTGGAAGGGCAGGCCTACTACCTCAAGCGTCAGAGCAATTACCTGACCCGCACCCTGCACGCGCCGTTCGGCGAACCCAGCTTTGCCCGTGAGTTTCGCAATATCAGCCGCTACAACAAGCTGGGGATTCCCGCGTTGCAGGCGGCGTTCTTCGGTGAGCGCAAGGTCAAGGGCGACGTCCACGCGATCCTGCTGACCCGCGCCCTCGACGGCTGGGATGACCTCGATTCGCTGTTGCAGCGCTGGTCCGAGCTGACCGCTGCGCAGCATTCGGCAATTCTCCAGGCCTGTGGACAGCTGGCGCGCCAGCTGCACGGCGTACGTCAGGTGCACGGCTGCTTTTACCCCAAACACATCTTTTTGCGGGCTGATGGCGAGCGCTATCGGGCGCAGTTGATCGACCTGGAAAAGACCCGGCCCCTGCTGTTCGGTCTGCGTGATCGGGTCAAGGATCTGGAGCCGTTGCTGCGTCGCGCGCCGGAATGGAGCGAGGCGCAATTGCGCGAGTTGCTGGCGGCGTATCTCGATCAGCCAATCGACAGTTCGCTGGTCGACAGTTGGGTTTCGCGACTGACCGCACGTCGCAGTCGCAAGGAGACCCGTTGATGCGGTTGTCCGAACTGAAAAACGCCGGACGTGCGCCGAGTCTGCCGCTGACGATCACTCTCGCCGATGCGGCAGGCCCTGCGGATCTGCAGTTGCTGAGCCTGCTGCGAGTGTTGCCCGGACAGCGCTATGTCGGTGCCGGGGTCTGGCGCGGGCGGCCGGTGCTGGCCAAATTGCTGGTGGGCAGCAAGGCTGCGCGGCATTTTCAGCGCGAGCTGACGGGCGTAAAGTTGCTCGCCGACCAGGGCCTGACCACGCCGTTGCTGTTGGCCGATGGCCTGCAGGACGGCGAGGGCGGCTGGCTGCTATTCGAATTCCTTGAAAACGCCGAAAGCCTCGGTGACACCTGGCAGCAGGTCGAGTCGCTGCCAGTGCTGGCGGACGAGCAATCGGCGGTACTGGCCGAAGCGCTGGGGGCCATCGGTCAACTGCATGGCAAGGGCCTGTGGCAGGAAGATCTGCACCTGGACAACCTGCTGCGCCATGACGGTCAGTTGTACCTGATCGATGGCGCCGGAATTTGCGCCGAGACCACCGGTCAGCCGTTGTCGCGGCAGAAGGTGCTGGAAAACCTCGGGGTGTTTTTCGCCCAGTTGCCCAAGTCGCTGGAGCCGTTCACCGAAGAATTGCTGGTGTATTACCTGCTGAGCAACAGCGAGCACGCGCTGCCGCTAGAGGCACTGCAGAAGCAGATCGCCAAGGTTCGCGCCTGGCGCCTGAAGGATTACCTGATCAAGGTCGGCCGCGAGTGCACCCTGTTCAGTGTGCAGCGCGGTGCGTTTGGCCTGCGGGCGATCCGTCGCGAGGAAGAAGCAGCGATGCTGCCGGTGCTGGATCAAGCCGATGCGTTGCTCGATCAGGGCCATCTGTACAAGACCGGCGGTGCGGCGAGCGTCGGCAAGGTTGAAGTGGCCGGGCGCACGCTGGTGATCAAACGCTACAACATCAAAGGCTTTGCGCACTGGCTCAAACGTTTCTGGCGCCCGAGCCGCGCCTGGCACTCGTGGCGTGAAGGCAATCGCCTGGCGTTCCTCGGCATCGCCACTCCCAAACCGCTGGCCGTGCTGGAAAAGCGCTTTCTGTGGCTGCGCAGTCGAGCCTATCTGGTGACCGAGTTCCTGCCGGGCCCGGACATCATCGAGCGCTTCGCACCGTACGTCGAAAGCGGCACTGCGCCGGAGTCCGAGTTGTTGGCGCTGGATCAGCTGTTTTCACGGCTGATCGCCGAGCGCATCAGCCATGGCGACTTCAAGGGTCACAACCTGTTCTGGCAGGAGGATCGCTGGGCGCTGATCGACCTGGATTCGATGTGTCAGCACGCCTCTGCCAGCAGTTTCGCGCCGGCCTATGCGCGGGATCGAGCGCGGTTCATGCGCAACTGGCCCGAGAGCAGCGCGTTACATCAGGTGATCGATCAGCGGCTACCCAAGGACATCTCCAGCGCGGCCTGAGCCGCCTTCGCGAGCAAGTTCACTCCCACATGGGATTGCATTCCCCTGTAGGAGTGAGCCTGCTCGCGATGAGGCTCTAAATCCTCAAAAAATCCCCCCTCGAGCAATGACGGACAAGCACCACTGACTTGTCCTACAGCTTCTCCGGAAGCCATGAACTGTGCCCGCTCCAGCCTCGATGCTAGTTTGCCCTGACCACTTCGGAGGGCAAATCTTGACCATCAAAAAGGCTGTAACCCTGAGCGCCTGCTCATGGGTTCTATCCGGTTGCGGCACCGCCGCCTCGGTGCTGCAAATGGACGCCGACGTCGCCCGCGACATGCGCAAGCAGAAAACCTATTGCCAATCGATCCCGCGGATCTACAGCGGTCTGGCATTCGATTTCTGCGTACTCAATGCCCCGCCTGACCCGACAGGCGTGCTGCTGCCATTCGTGCTGCTGGATCTGCCACTGTCGGGTGTGCTGGACACGGTGGTGCTGCCGTACACGATTTATCGTCAGGCCAGCGATGGCAACCTTGGTATCTATTGGCGGCAGCGCGGTTATTGAGCCTGAGCACAAGGTTTATCCGGCCCAATCAACCTGGGGTAATTCGCACAGGGTCATTCCCGCCACGTTTACGCTATAATCCCGCCCTTTAGCTGTCTCTCGCCCGGTGCGAGGGCACATCAATTTTCAAGGCGCATCGCGCCTGAATGCAGACTAAAGAGGCTAGACCCTGTGGCATTGACGATTCTTGGCCTGTCCGGCGCCCTTAGCCATGACCCTTCAGCCGCCTTGTACATCGACGGCAAGCTGGTGGCGGCGGCTGAAGAAGAGCGCTTCGTCCGCGATAAGCATGCAAAGAACCGCATGCCCTACGAATCGGCGAAGTTCTGCCTGGAACAGGCCGGTATCAAGCCGTCCGACGTTGACGTGGTGGCGATTCCGTTCGCGCCGATCAGCCTGTTCGGCAAGGCCCGCTGGCAGTACGCCAAGCGTTACTGGTACGCCCCGGATCGTGCACTCGACGCGATCCTGATGGGTAACCGTCGCTACAAGCGTTATCGCAACAAGATCGTCTGGTGCCTGGAGCAACTGGGTTTTGATCCGAAGAAGATCAAGATCGAGCCGGTCGAGCACCACCTGGCTCACGCCTCCAGCGCCTACCACTGCTCGGGTTTCAAAGAGAAAACCGCGATCCTCGGTATCGACGGCAAGGGCGAATACGCCACGACTTTCTTCGGTTATGGCGAAAACGGCAAGATCCACAAGATCAAGGAATTCTTCGATCCGGACTCCCTCGGCGGCCTGTACGGCGCGATCACCGAGTTCCTTGGCTTCGATATGCTCGACGGTGAGTTCAAGGTCATGGGCATGGCGCCGTACGGCGACGCCAGCAAATATGACTTCTCGCGTCTGGCCTCGTTCGAAAACGGCGAGTTGGTGATCAACACCGACTACGCCAACGTGATCGGCCTGCGTCGCTACAAGGAGAAGGGCAAGGGTTACTACTTCTCGCCGAAACTGATCGAGTGGCTGGGTCCCAAGCGCGAAGGCGACATCGCCGACGAACCGTACATCCACTACGCCGCGAGCATTCAAGCGCTGTTCGAGAAGATCGCGCTGCAGATGATCGATTACTACCTGGGCGACGTGCTCAAGGAAACCGGCAAGCTGGCCTACGCCGGTGGCTGTGCGTTGAACGTCAAGCTCAACCAGAAAATCATCGCCCGCGATGACGTCAAAGAGCTGTTCGTACAGCCTGCATCCGGCGACGCCGGCACCGCGGTTGGCGCGGCGGCCTATGTGTCCAACGCCCGTGGCGTGCCGGTCGAGAAGATGGAACACGTCTACCTCGGCCCGTCGTACAGCAACGAAGACGTGATCGCCGCCTGCGCCCGTCACGAGAACAAGCCGACCTGGCGCAAGCTCGACAACATGCCGGAGCAGATCGCCAAGATCATGGTCGATGGCAACCCGGTGGCCTGGTTCCAGGGCCGCATGGAGTTCGGCCCGCGTGCACTGGGTGGTCGTTCGATCATCGGTTGCCCGAGCATTGCCGGTGTGGCTGACCGCATCAACCACCAGATCAAGTTCCGCGAGCGCTGGAGGCCTTTCTGCCCGTCGATGCTCGACACTGTTGCACCGCAGATGATCAAGATCGATCATCCGGCGCCATTCATGACCTTCACCTTCGAAGTGGCGGAAGAGTGGAAGACCCGCGTGCCGGAAGTCGTCCACGAAGACGGTACTTCCCGTGCCCAGGTGCTCAAGCGCGAATACAACCCGCGTTACTACGACATGATGAAGGCGCTGGAAAACCTCACCGGCAATGGCGTGTCGCTGAACACCTCGTTGAACCGTCGTGGTGAACCGATGATCTGCTCGCCGACCGACGCCCTGAACATGTTCTTCGGCTCCGATCTGCAGTACCTGATCATGGAAGACATTCTGGTGGTCAAAGAGGGCGCAAACGCTTATGACTCGCTCGGCTGAACGCCATGTGCTGCAGTTCTGTCACGGCTATGACGGGCCGTTCCTCGACTGCGCACGGCAGTACGCCAGCCTGTTCGCGGGCACCGGTTATCGGGTGACCACGGTCTTTCTGACCGGGGCCGCCGATAGCGAGGTGGCCGCAGCGTGTGCTTCCGATGAAGTGTTGTTCATGGAATACAGCTCCAAGGCCATTCGTGGCCTGAAGCTGGGCGCCATCGGCGATCTGCGCAAGATCGCCGCTTCACGCAATTTCAGTTTCTGCATCGCCCATCGCTTCAAGCCGATCTACATCGCTTTGCTCGGCACGTCGCTGCCGGTGGTTGGCGTGCATCACGCGTTTGACGATTACAAGCGCGCCACGCGCAAGCTGTTCGCGCAGATTTTCCGCAAGCGCCTGAGCTTGCTTGGCGTGTCCGACGCGGTGCGTGACGACATGCGTCGTTGCCTGCCGAAATGGCCGTCCACCCGCATTCAGACCCTGTACAACCGCATCGACGTGCCAGCCTTGCAGGCCAGTCAGGTGTCGGCTCGCGCAGCCCGCGAGACCCTCGGGCTGGCGGCGGATGCATTCATTGTCGGCAACGTCGGACGGCTGCACCCGGACAAGGATCAGGCCACGTTGCTGCACGGTTTTGCCGCGGCGTTGCCGGGGCTGCCGGGCAACAGCCAACTGGTGATCCTCGGCAAGGGCCGTCTGGAGCAGGACCTCAAGGAATTGGCGCGCGAACTGGGTATCGGTGACCGGGTACTGTTTCTCGGTCAGGTGCCGGAGGCGCGCAATTACTTCCGCGCCTTCGATGTGTTTGCCCTGAGCTCTGATCACGAACCGTTCGGCATGGTGCTGCTTGAAGCCATGGCCGCCGGCGTGCCTTTGCTCGCCACCGCGTGTGGCGGGGCGAAGGAAGTGGTCGAAGGCGTTGGCATTCTGTTCCCGCTGGGCGATGCCGAACACCTGGCACAAGGCCTGCAACATTTGGCGGGTATGGATGATCAGCAGCGCCGGCAGTGCGCCGAGCTGATGCTCGATCGCCTGCGTGAGCGTTTCTCCGACCGTGCGGTGCGCGACACCTTCTGGCGTCTGCCGCAAGTTACCGATCTGGCACCGAGGGGCTGATGCTCAACCGATTTCAAGGCTGGCGCGAACGTGGCTGGTCGCCCGTTGACGCCTCCACCTATGCAACCGCCTGGCAGCGTTTTGGCGGCAGCGTCGCGACCCATCCGCTGGTGGTCGAGCGTCTGGCCGCGCTGGCCGGCATCCCGGTGCGCTATCTGGCGTGGGAGCAGGGCGGTGAAGTCAAAGCGGCAATTCCGACCTGGGGGCGCGATCTGGCGCTGTCCAAGGACGTGCTCAAGCGCAGTGGCAAAAAAGGCCTGTTCGACCTCGGTAACGCCGAGCTGATCCTGCCGGCCGCCGTCGATGCCCAGGCACCGCTGCGTCATCGCGCACGCTATCTGTCAGCGCTCAACGAAAACCGCTTCAGCGGCATCAAGTTGCAGACCGAACAACTGGCCATGGCCCGTACCCCCGAAGAGCTGTCGAAGAAGTTTCGCTACAACCAGCGTCGTGAACTGCGCCTGCTGGAAGAGGCAGGCGGTGTGGTGCGTGCGGTCAGCGAGTTCTCCAGTGCCGAACTGGCGGTGATCTACTGTGATCTGTTCCAGCGCCGTTGGGGTTTCCCAGCCACGGGCGCGGCGCGCATGGCCGAGGTCATCGAGCTGCTGCGCGAACTGCTGATCGGCTCGGTGATCTTCCTCAACGATGCGCCGATCGCGATCCAGCTGGTGTACCGCGTCGAAGCGCCGGAGTGGATCAGCGTCGAGTACATCAACGGCGGTGTCGATCCCGAAACCCGCGAATTCAGCCCCGGCAGTGTGTTGAGCTTCCTCAATACGCAAAGTGCCTGGGAACACGCGCGAGCACTGAACAAGCCGCTGCGGTTCTCCTTCGGTCGCGCCGACCGTGAATACAAGGATCGCTGGTGCAATCCTGTGCCGGTGTTCACCGTATGAGTCAGCCCATGAGCCGCAAACAGCAACTGCTCAAGCGTCATCGTCGCAATAAACGCATCACCTTGCTGATCGCCTTGATCGTGTTGATCACGCTCGGTGTGCTGGTCGCGTGGTGGTTGCCGCTGGTGCTTGCGGTGCTCGGCTGGATCGCCCACGAGGCGTGGTTTGCCGATCATCTGTTCTATTCGCCGAAAGACGATTACCAGTACAGCTTTCCACCATTCACTCCGCAGCCGAAGGTTCATCTGAACGGCGAGCGATTGCGCCTGGACGAGGGCGTGATGCTGGTGGACGAGGCCACGCTGATTCTCGCGGTGCGGGTCAAAAGCAGCTGGCTCGGACGCTTCTTCGATCCGCGCGTCGAACTGCTCGGCGGAACGAATCCGGATGCGCAAAGCTTCGAGCGCGGCGCCAATGGCGTGCGTTACCTGAACCTCAGCGGTCAGGCGCAAGCCCTGTCGCAAGGCCAGTTGCGTCTGCGCGGACGGTTCTGCCGGGTGGCCGGCGAGCCGGTGCTGTGGGCGCTGGAACAACCGGACTACCGTCGTCAACGGGTGATGGTGATTGCACCGCATGCCGACGATGCCGAGCTGGCAGCCTACGGCTTGTACAGTCAGGCCGACGAAACCTGGATCGTCACCCTGACCGCTGGCGAGATCGAAGCCGAACATTATCAGCAGATGGGCATGAACAAAGTCGAGGCGGCGCGGCTCAAGGGTCGCCTGCGTGCCTGGGACAGCCTCGCCGTGCCGCGTTGGGCCGGCGTGCCGCAGGAAAACTGCGTGCAGCTCGGTTATTTCTGCCTGCAACTGGCAGCGATGCAGGTTGCGCCGAATCAGGCGGTGGGTTCGCGGGAAGCTGACCTGAACGACACGCGACTGTTTCGCCAGTTGAATCCGTTCACCCTGCCGGGCGACACCGATGGCGCGCCGACCTGGAACAATCTGCTGGCCGACCTGCGTGAAGTGCTGCTGCGCGCGCGCCCGGACGTGATCGTATTGCCGCATCCTACCCTCGATCCGCACCCTGATCATATCTGCGCCCAGCAAGCGGTCTTGCAGGCCTTGCACGGTCTGGACTGGCAGCCGACGCTGCTCGGTTACGCCAACCATTTGCACGACAACGACCGCTGGCCGATGGGCAACACCGGGCAGGGCATTGCCCTGCCGCCGGCCTTCGAATCGACCGTGGCGATGCAGCCGCTGTGCCTGCCACTGTCCATTGAACAGCAGCGAGACAAGGCCATGGCGCTGGGCATGATGCATGACCTGCAGCCACCGGCCCCGTTCAAGCGCCGCCTGCGCCGAGTGATTCAGCGCCTGCTGGCCGGTCGGGCACCCTCGGTGTATGGGGAAAACGAGTTTTTTCGAAAAGCGGTCAGACGCCAGGAATTGTTCTGGTTATTGAAGCACGGTGAACCGGGCGATCAGCGGGGAGAGTCATGAGTCAACGGTCCAAGGTGTTGCAGCTGCAACCCGACTACAACGTCAAAGCCCATGATTTCGCCGACCTGGCCGAGCAGATCGTCAAGGCGTTGCCGTCGGATCGCTATGAAGTCACCGCCGCGTTCCTGCGTGGCAAACCGGGGCCGGGCGAGCCGGTCAGTCGGGCCGACCGTTCGGTGTATTTCGAGTTTTCCGACAAGTCGCTCAAGGGCATGCGCCTGCGGGCGATGTGGCAGCTGTACAAGTTCTGCCGCCGGGAAAAGTTCGACGTGGTGATCTGCAACCGTTTCAAGCCGGTGAACATGATGCTCGCGCTCAACCGCTGGTTGAAGGTGCCGCTGTGCATCGGCATCTCCCACGGTTTCGGCGAATACGATCGTTTTTACCGGCGCCGCCAGACCCAGCGCCTGATTGATCGGCACTGGCGTTTCGTCGGCGTGTCGCCGGCGGTCAAACAGTACCTGCTGGACTGCGATTGCGGTTTTACTGACCAAAACACCTACGCCATTACCAATGCCATCGACATCGAGCAGGCCGAAGGTTTGCAGCACAGCCGCGAAAAAGCTCGTGAGCTATTGGGCATCGACCCGAATGTGCGTTTGATTGGCGCACTGGGCCGACTGGTGTCGGTCAAGGGCCACACCTATCTGTTGCAGGCTTTTGCCGCGCTGAAAGACAAATACCCGAACACGCAGTTGGCGATCATCGGCGCCGGGCGCCTGCAAGCGCCACTGGCGGCGGAGATCGAGCAACTGGGCCTGAGCGGCCGCGCGCACCTGCTGGGGTTCAAGGAGAACGCCCTGCAGTACGTGCGTGCGTTCGACATCTGGACCATGCCGTCGCTGGCCGAAGGCCTGGGGCTGGCGTTGCTCGAAGGCATGAGCGGTCACCTGCCGGTGATCGCCTCGAACGTGCCCGCCATGTTGCCGCTGATCGAAGGTGCCGGCGGGCTGGCAATTACGCCGAAGGATGTGCCGAGTCTGGTCGCGGCGCTGGATAACTATCTGGCGCTGTCCGATGACGAACTCAAGGCCAAGGGCGAGCAGGCCTACCGTTATCTACAGGAACAACACGACATCGAGGTGTTCCGTCAGGAATATCTGGACCTGATCGATTCAGGCCTGGAGCAGGCTCGCAAGGAGCAGCCGTGAGCGAAGAAAAAGCCATGAGCGAAGAGAACGCCGCGAGCGAAGCAAACGCCCTCGTCACCGTCATTATCGCCTCGTACAACCACGGCCCGTACATTGAGGAAAGCATCCTCAGCGTCCTCAACCAGAGCTACAAGAACATTGAGCTGCTGGTGGTCGATGACGGTTCGAAGGACGACAGCGTCGAGCGCATCAATGCGTTGCAGGCGCAGTATGGTTTCGATTTTCGTGTGCAGCAGAATCAGGGGCTGACCAACACCCTCAACGGTGCCATCGCCCGCTCGAAGGGCAGCCTGATCGTGCCGTTCGGCTCCGACGACATCATGTATCCGGAGCGTATTGCCACCCAGGTGGCGTACATGGATGGCAAGCCTGAAGTCGGGATCTGTGCCGGCAACATCGAGTTGATGCACGCCGACGGCAGCCTTTACCCGGAGAAGCGTCAGCGTCGCGACGTGCCGTTCCGCCGCCTCGATTTCGATGACATGTTCCTTGAGCGCAAGCCCTATCCACCGGCACCGACCCTGATGATCCGTCGCGAGGCGCTGGAGAAGGTGGGAGGATTCGATCCGACTATCCGTCTTGAAGACCTGTACATCGAACTGAAGGTGACCCGCGCCGGTTACTTCATCGACGGTCTGAACGTGGTGATGGCACGCTACCGCAAGCACGCCACCAACTCGTACAAGAACCATCGCTTCATGATCGAGAACATTCTGCGCACCTATGCGCTGTTCAGCGATCACCCGTTGTACGACGAAGTGCGCTTCAAGGCGCTGAACTCGATGTTCCTCAAGACCGCCAACCGCAATCGCAAGCTGGCGCGCGAGCTGCTGGCACAGATCCCGTTCAAGGCCTGGAACAAGAAAACCTGGCGCGGATTGGGGCGTTTGCTCTTTTCTCCGCTGGAAAAGGACTGAGGCGACGGTCGCCCGCACTCAGCGAGCGACTTTCTCCGGAAGATGCTTTTCGCCCTTCTGGCGCTGGCGCAACCAGTGCACAACCTTCTTGCCGGCAGCCATGCCCGGTTGCTCGATATAGAGGAAGGTCGCGCTGCTGATCAGAATCAGCAAACACGTGCAGACGGCCACCAAGGGCAGGTACACCGACGTTTCCCGCGCATCGATATTCAGCAGCAGCGGTAACCGTTGAACCATCAGCCACAGGACGAAACCGTGCAGCAGGTAGGTGCTGTAGCTGATCTCGCCGAGCCAGCGAATGCTGCGCGGTTTCAGCACACCGAACAGATTATTGCCGGACGCCACGATCACGAAAAACAGCGACAGCAATAAAAGCGGTGCCGTCTTGAACGCCCGACTGAACGCAGTGAACGCAATCACCAGGGCGAGCACGGCGATGATGCCTGCCAGGCGCGACTGACTCCATGCCACGAGCGCCGGCCGGCGAATCCAGTACGCGGCCGCGATACCGCCGAGAAAACTCGCCAGAAAGTGCTTCTTCAGCGAATGCTCCCAGCCGATGAACTGGTACAGCGCGTAGATGCCGAGCAGGCACAGCACCACTTGCAACCAACTGCCGCGGTAGATGAACACCAGCCCGGCCAGTGGCAGGGCCAGGTAGAAAAACACTTCATAGGCCAGCGTCCACGTGACGTTGGAGATCAGCATGCCGGAGTGACGGTACTGGTTGATGTCCGGCCGGTCGAACGTCAGCCAGGCGAGAATCTGCTTGAACAGCTCAAGGCCAGGCTCTTTCAGTTGCCAGTTCTGCAAGTGGAAGACCGAAACGAACACCAGCAGCATCAGCGGCAGGTACAGCGGATACAGGCGAAATACCCGTGAGACGCCGAAGGCCAGCCAGTCGTGGTTGCGTCCCTGGGCGAGCAGGCGGCTCCAGAACAGAAACCCGGTGATCATGAAGAACAGCGCAACGCTGCCCTGGCCCAGCATCGAATAGAAGTTGCTCGGGGGGAAGTCGATCACTCCGGTGCGCAAGAAGATCCAGGTAATGATCGAGTGGTGCACGAATACGCCAAACGCCAGATAGCCGCGCAGGCCGTCGATGCTGGCATAGCGGCTTTCGCCGGAATGCTGCAGGTGCCGAGCGATTTTCGGCACCGCGCGCAACAGCAGGGCAGAGGTGACGATGGCCAGCAGATAGGCGGCCAGCGCAAATACAGGATTGGTTTCGGTCATCAGTGAACTCGGGCCGGTGTGTTGCCGGCCAGCACTTGCCTGTGCAGATTTTCAACCGCGGATTTAGACGCCGTCATGGCGTACCCCTGGAGCAACGCATCGAGGTGATCCTCGAACAGCCAGCGTTTGTCGACAGTGTAACGTTGCATATGACGCAAATTGCGTTGGCGCAAAGAAAGACTGAGCGGGGTAGGGTAGATACGCAGGTCGGCCAGATCAATCAGCCCGAATTCGCCATCTTCCAGTACCAGTACGTTGCCCAGGTGCAGCGAGCGGAAATACACACCTTTCTCGTGCAATTGCGCCATGAATTTGCCAAAGCGCTCTACCAGCGCCTGGCGCACTGCCGGGGCCGTGATGCTTTGCAGCACCTGGCGCAGGGTGTGCCCCGGCAAGGGTGCGTAGTGCACCGCGCTGCTGCCGTCGTCGAGACGGTACAGATTCAAGACTTGCGGTGTGGGAATGCCCTTCTGGCGCAGTTGTTCGCTGTTGACCGCGAAGCGTTCGGAGTAAGGATTGAAACTGCCGGAGGTGTACCAGCGGCGACGGCGGAACAATTTGAGGAAGCTGCCGTCGGACAGGCGCAGCACTTTCGGGCCAAGGCCATCTTCTTCAATGATCTGGGCTGCGCTGCTCAATTGCTCAAGGCCTGTCGCCGTGAGTTTTTGCACCGGCAGGGTCAACAGGCGCCGCGCGCGTTGATTGATGCATAGCGCCGCGATCAGTGCCAGCGGGATCCACAGCAGGAACCAGTGCTCCTTGGGTCGCGAAATGATTCCGCCGCCTTCGGTCAGCCCGGCACCGATACCGAATACCAGCCAGGTCGAGGCAATGATCAGCAGTGGCTGCACACGCTGGCGCCAACTGCTCAGCAGCCCCCACCCGAGGAAAAACAACCAGGGCAGCAGGCCGATGATGCCGACGTAAAACAGGACACCCAGGACAAAGCTGTGCGGCTCCTGGAAGCTGACACCGTTACCAGGGTCGACGGCAAGACTGGCGCTGTAGCCATGGCCGATCCACGGATGATCAGCAATCATGTGCAGCACTTTCTGCCAGATTTCCAGGCGGTAGGAATCGCCACGCTCGGTGATCATCTGCGCAAACAGGCCAAGAACGGCCGCGCCGCTCAGGGCCAGCGCGATCAGCAGCCCGACCGAGCGTCGGTTCCAGCAGATGAAGCACAGCCACAGCGCCGCCATGGTCAGTGCCACCAGCGGCGTTCTGGAGCCGGTGCCGATCACCGCCATGAACATGATGGCCATTGCCGGTACGCTGAGCCACATCATCTGGCGGCGTTTGCAGGTCATGGTCACGCTCAGCCAGTAGGCACTGAAGAACCCGAACAGGTGCGAACTGAGCAGCGGATTGTCGAAGGCGCCACCGCCGATCAGGCGCATCCCCGGTTCGTAGACCCGGGCGAACATGAGCAGGAAAATGGTCGTGGCGATCAGGGCCACCAGTGCCGCGCCGAACAGCAACGGTTGGAGGATATCGCTGCGATAGCGCACCAGCAGGTAGCAGCCGGCGAACAGCAGCAGGGTATGCAGTGGCGGCTTCAGCATTCCACCGAAGGGCTCGCCTCCAGGTCCCCAGGCGAGGCTGAGCAGGGCCCACGCCGCGAACAGCAGGACCGCGAGGAAAATCGGCTCGCGCAACAGTTCCTTGAGTTCACGCGGGCGCAGACACAGCGCGATCAGTGTCGGAATGCTGAAGAGTCCATAAAACAGCTTGTGATGCAGGCTTCGGCCCGGCAAAAAGAACAGCGCGCACAGGAGCAAGAAATAGCCGGTGGGAAGAATCCACAGGCTAATGAAATCGAAAATTCGATTGGACGTACTGCTGAAGCCGCGAAGTTGCATGCTGTGAGATTCAATCCTGAAGTTGATCGACCATTCGGATGATGGCTATTTGATGCGGAAAAGGTGCTTAACAATACCAGCCTTTCGCCGATTGCCAGAACCCTGAAGAAGCTGTGCTAAAGTCAGCGTCCTTTTTATCGACTTTCGCGTGATATGACCGACTCCAGTCCAGCCGCAAGCCCTTCGAGCTTGAAAATCTACTTCCGCCTGCTCGGCTATGTCCGGCCGTACATCAGTCTGTTTCTGATCAGCATCGTCGGTTTTCTGATTTTCGCCTCGACGCAGCCGATGCTCGGCTACATCCTCAAGTACTTTGTCGATGGCCTGTCCAACCCTGAAGCGGTGCTGTTCCCCTCCGTTCCGTACCTGCGTGACCTGCAACTGCTGCAGGCCGTACCGCTGCTGATCATCCTGATCGCCGCATGGCAGGGGCTGGGTTCCTATCTGGGCAACTACTTCCTGGCCAAGGTTTCCCTGGGACTGGTGCATGATTTGCGTGTGCAGTTGTTCAATAACCTGCTGGTCCTGCCCAACCGCTATTTCGACAAGCATAACTCCGGTCACCTGATTTCGCGTATCACCTTCAACGTGACCATGGTCACGGGGGCGGCAACAGATGCGATCAAGGTCGTAATCCGTGAAGGGATGACGGTGATCTTCCTGTTCGCGTCGCTGTTGTTCATGAACTGGAAGCTGACGCTGGTGATGGTAGCGATCCTGCCGCTCATCGCCGTGATGGTGCGCACGGCGAGCAAGAAATTCCGCAAGCAGAGCAAGAAGATCCAGCTGGCGATGGGCGACGTCACGCATGTGGCCTCGGAAACCATCCAGGGCTATCGCGTGGTACGCAGCTTCGGCGGCGAAGCTTACGAAGAACAACGCTTCCTCAACGCCAGCCAGAGCAACACCGACAAGCAACTGCGCATGACCCGCACCGGTGCGATCTATACGCCGATGCTGCAACTGGTGATCTACACCGCCATGGCCGTGCTGATGTTCCTGGTGCTGTTTCTGCGCGGTGACGCCTCGGCGGGTGACATGGTCGCCTACATCACGCTGGCGGGCCTGCTGCCCAAGCCGATCCGCCAACTGTCCGAAGTCAGCTCGACCATTCAGAAAGGCGTGGCCGGCGCCGAGAGCATCTTCGAGCAACTGGACGTCGAGCCGGAAGTCGACACCGGTACGGTCGAGCGCGACGCGGTGAGCGGTCGTCTGGATGTGCGCAACCTGAGCTTCACCTACCCGGGCACCGAACGTCAGGTGCTCGACGACATCAGCTTCTCGGTCCAGCCGGGGCAGATGGTGGCGCTGGTAGGGCGTTCGGGCAGCGGCAAGTCGACGCTGGCCAACCTGATTCCGCGTTTCTATCACCACGACAAGGGCGAAATCCTCATCGACGATGTGGAAGTCGAACAGTACAAACTGCTCAACCTGCGTCGTCACATCGCCCAGGTGACTCAGCACGTGACCCTGTTCAGCGACACCGTGGCCAACAACATCGCTTATGGCGATCTGGCCGGTGCACCGCGTGAGGACATCGAGAAAGCGGCGCGTGATGCCTATGCAATGGATTTTATTGCGCAACTGCCTGAAGGCCTGGACACCCAGGTCGGCGAAAACGGCGTGTTGCTGTCCGGTGGCCAGCGCCAGCGCCTGGCGATTGCCCGTGCACTGCTCAAGAATGCGCCGCTGCTGATTCTCGACGAAGCCACCTCGGCGCTCGATACCGAATCCGAGCGGCACATTCAGGCGGCACTGGATCAGGTGATGAAGGGCCGCACCACGCTGGTGATTGCCCACCGTCTGTCGACGATCGAGAAGGCCGATCTGATTCTGGTCATGGATCAGGGACGAATTGTCGAGCGCGGTACCCATGATCAGTTGCTGGCACAGAACGGCTACTACGCACGTCTCAATGCCATGGGCCTCGATGCCCCGGCCGAAGACATCGCCTGATTCCAGGCCTTACCCTGTGGGAGCGAGCCTGCTCGCGAAAGCGGTGCAACAGACGACATCCATGTCGAATGAGCACACGCCATCGCGAGCAGGCTCGCTCCCACAGTCGTTTGTATCCAGACCTTTACCCTTCTTGACCAAACCGGAATAAATCCGGGCACCGCGCTTGTTAAGGTTCCTCAACGAACTCTGACTTTCATCGAGGGGGCCATCCCCGTCGCGCGGGTGCTTTCATGCTGCAACGCTATCTCTGGAAACTGCTGCCCAAGCCGCAGCGGGCCTTTCTGTTGGGGCGCCTGTCGGTGGTCGATCGCCAGGTGGTGAACAAATCGATGTCGGCCAACCTGACGTTTCCCCAAGCCTTCCAGCAGCATTCCTGCCTGTTCATCCACGTCCCCAAATGCGCCGGCAGCAGCATTTGCACGGCGATGTTTGACGGCTGGCGCCCCGGGCATTTGCCGCTGTACTGGTACGAAGAGCAATTTCCCGAACAGTTCGCGAAGGCTTTCAAGTTCGCTTTTGTCCGCGACCCGCTGGAGCGCGCCTATTCGGCCTATGCCTTTCTGCGTGGCAACGCGTTGAGCACGCGTGACCACCCGGCGCAGCAGATGGTGCGCAAATACCGCGATTTCGACGACTTTGTCACCCGCTGGCTGCACCCGGAAACCATTGCCCGGCAATTGCACTTCGCGCCACAGACTGACTTTCTCGTTGATTCGCTCGGGCACCTGGCACTGGATTTCGTCGGTTACCAGGAGCACCTGGCGCGCGATTTTGCTCTGGTCTGCGAGCAGTTGGGGCTGAACAGTCAGTTGCCTCACGTCAACAGCTCGCGGGAGCGGCAATCGATGCCTGCGCGTGAGTTCTGTTGCGTACGCACCCGGCGCCTGGTGCGTCGGGTTTATCAGCGTGACTACGAGTTGCTCGGTTATGAATGAGTTCTTGTCACAGGCGGTACAGCCGCTCGCGATTCGGCCTTATGGTCTGGCACTCTCGCATCAGGCCCGGGCAGCGCTCAAGGCGCAGCGTCCATGCTGCCTGTGGCTGACCGGATTCTCCGGTGCCGGCAAGTCGACCCTGGCCAATGCCCTCGAGCTGCACCTGCATGCGTTCGGTCGGCACACTTTTCTGCTCGATGGCGACAACGTGCGCAACGGTCTGTGCCGTGACTTGGGCATGAGTGATGCCTGTCGCCGGGAAAACACCCGGCGCATGGCGGAGGTGGCGCGGCTGATGGTCGACGCCGGGTTGATTGTGATCGTTGCGGCCATCTCGCCGTTCCGCGCCGAACGCGACGCCGCGCGTGGGCTGTTTGCGCAGGACGCGTTCATTGAGGTGCATGTCAGCACCTCGCTGGAAGTCTGTGCCCGCCGCGATCCAAAAGGTCTGTATCAGGCCGTACGGGAAGGACGGATCAAGCACTTCACGGGGGTGGACAGTCCTTACGAACCGCCGCTGACAGCCGAGTGGCAGATCGATACCGAGGACCTCGACTTGTCCGAAGCCTGCCAGCAGTTGGCGGCGTTGGTGCTCAAAAAATAAGCAAAATACCGAGCTGTTTCATCCTGTTGCAGGCGGCACTCAAGCCTGCGCCAACCCTGTGTTAATATCGCGCCCCTGTTCATTTTGTATGTGGGTTGCTCCATGAAGTTGTCCATGCCGCGATTCGATCAAGCCCCAGTCTTGGTGGTCGGCGATGTCATGCTCGACCGTTACTGGCATGGTGGAACCTCACGGATTTCCCCTGAGGCACCGGTTCCGGTCGTAAAAGTCGAGCAAATCGAAGACCGCCCGGGCGGTGCTGCCAACGTTGCCTTGAACATTGCCGCGCTGGGTGCGCCGGCGTCGCTGGTCGGTGTGACCGGTGATGACGAAGCCGCCGACAGCCTGAGCAACAGTCTCAAGGGCGCGGGCGTGCGCGCGCTGTTCCAGCGCATTGCGCATCAACCGACCATCGTCAAGCTGCGGGTCATGAGCCGGCACCAGCAATTGCTGCGTATCGACTTCGAAGAACCGTTTGCCACCGATGCACTGGCCCTGGCCTCGCAGGTCGACGATCTGCTGGAAGGTATCAAGGTGCTGGTGCTGTCCGACTACGGCAAAGGCGCGTTGAAAAACCATCAGGCCTTGATTCAGGCCGCCCGGGCCAAAGGCATTCCGGTGCTGGCCGACCCCAAGGGCAAGGATTTTTCGATCTACCGTGGCGCCAGCCTGATCACGCCGAACCTCAGCGAGTTCGAAGCCATCGTCGGCGGTTGCGCCGATGAGCACGAGCTGGTGAGCAAGGGCGCCACCCTGATGCACGACCTCGAACTCGGCGCGCTGCTGGTGACTCGTGGCGAACACGGCATGACTCTGCTGCGTCCGGAGCATCCGGCGCTGCACCTGCCGGCCCGTGCCCGTGAAGTGTTCGACGTGACCGGTGCTGGTGATACGGTGATCTCCACGCTGGCGGCGGCGATCGCCGCCGGTGAAGAACTGCCGCACGCCGTCGCGCTGGCCAACCTCGCAGCCGGTATTGTGGTCGGCAAGCTCGGTACCGCTGCAATCAGCGCGCCGGAACTGCGCCGCGCGATCCAGCGTGAAGAAGGCTCGGAACGTGGTGTTCTGGGTCTCGAGCAACTGGTACTGGCGGTCGCTGATGCCCGCGCGCATAACGAGCGCATCGTCTTCACCAACGGCTGCTTCGACATTCTGCATGCCGGTCACGTGACCTATCTTGAGCAGGCGCGTGCCCAGGGCGACCGTCTGATCGTGGCGATCAACGATGACGCCTCCGTCAGCCGCCTGAAAGGCCCGGGACGTCCGATCAACAGTGTCGACCGACGCATGGCGGTCCTCGCTGGTCTCGGTGCGGTGGACTGGGTGATCAGCTTCCCGGAAGGCACCCCGGAAAACCTGCTGCGCGAGGTCAAGCCGGACGTGCTGGTCAAGGGCGGTGATTACGGCATCGACCAGGTGGTCGGCGCGGACATCGTCAAGGCGTACGGCGGCACGGTGAAAGTGCTGGGGCTGGTGGAAAACAGCTCGACAACGGCGATTGTCGAAAAAATCCGCGGTCACTGATTCAAGCTGAAAAGATCGCAGCCTGCGGCAGCGCCTACAGGGAAATGTATTCCACTGCAGGCGCTGCCGCAGGCTGCGATTTTTTGCGTTTCAGGAACTGACTTTCTTGCGCGGTACGATCTTCTTCAGCAGTTGCTTGGCCTTGCCACGCAACCGCGCCAGTCCAGTGGGTTTCTCCGGTGGCGTCAGGCCTTGTTGACGCAACCAGTCCTTCCAGCGAATCCGCTCCTCGCGCACCAGCCAGCCATCCTGTTTGGCAAAGCTTTCAGCCAGATACAGACCGCGCGTGCCTGCCGGAGACAGCTGGCCTTTTTTCAAGGTGTAGAGTTCGGCCAGCGGCTCGCCGTCCTGCAACGGCATCAGGTACAGGTCCGGGCGTTTGCGGTCCAGACGTGCGACCAGTTGATCACCTTCCAGCCGCTCGTCGACATGAAACAGGCTCAGGGATTTGGCTTCCTTGGGCACGTCCAGGCGCAGGTCATAGATCAGTTGCAGCGACGCGGTGGGCAAATGCACATAGGCCCTTGGACGCTCCAATAATTGCAGATTGGCACAGCGCACCGGCCGCGCCGAGCCGGACAGCGGCGTCAGGCGAAACGGCAGGGCCTCGCGATAATGCAGCGCGGACGAGTAGGGCGCCGGTAGCCAGGTGTCGTTGAAGCGTCCGCCGAGCCAGCCTTCCGGGGTTTCCAGCAGGCACTCTTCGGCAATCTCCTGAATCGCGGTGTGCAGCGGGATGTTCAGCTCATGGGCCGGCACGTAACCGGAAATCAGCTTGAGCACCACGTCACCGCGATCCTGGCGGCGTTGGCGTACCAACACCCAGTAGTCGCGATTCTGCCAATGCAGGGTCAGGCGCACCGAGACTCCGAGGTTGGCCAGCTCCAACGCGAAACGCTCGGCGTCCGCCACGCTCACCGGTTTGCGCCGCTGCAAGGTCTGGGCGAAGTTCAGCGGCATGCCGACGCTCTGATAGGTCAGGCCTTCGGGCGTGGCTTCGACGAACAGCGGCAGGGTCTTGAAGTTGCTCGGGTTCTTTCTGATGAGCGTGCGCGGCATGTCGGCTCCTGCTTAAGGCCGCGGGGCGGCGTCAGTGACCACGAAGGACCTGGGCAACGGTCGCAACGTTATGGGCGAGGTGCAGCGGATTGATCGTCCCGACAATAGCACTGGCAACGCCGGGTTGTTGGAACAACAACTCGAAGCTGGCGCGCACCGGGTCCACGCCGGGACTCAGGCACACATGGCCGCTGGCCAGGGCCTTTTTCACCAGGATGGCTTTGCCGTGGGCAGCAGCATAGTCAATGACTGCCTTCTCGTTCTGTTCGTTCAGATTGTAGGTGACCATCGCGCAGTCACCTTGCTCCAGCGCCTTGAGCCCGCCTTCGACGGTTTTGCCGGAGAAGCCGAAGCCACGAATCTTGCCCTCGGCCTTGAGCGTGGCGAGGGTGGCGTAGACCTCCTCCTGCTCAAGGATCGCCAGGTCGTTGCCGTCGGAGTGCACCAGCACCAGGTCAATAAAGTCGGTTTCAAGACGTTGCAGGCTGCGCTCGACCGACATCCGCGTATGCGCGGCGCTGAAGTCATGGTGCGACAGGCCGTCGGCAAACTCTTCGCCGACCTTGCTGACGATCACCCAGTCCTGACGCTGGCCGCGCAGCAGCGGGCCGAGGCGTTCTTCGCTGCGGCCATAGGCCGGGGCGGTGTCGATCAGGTTGATGCCCAGTTGTTGCGCCTGTTTGAGCAGCATACGTGCTGCGTCATCGTCAGGGATCTGAAACCCGTTGGGGTATTTCACACCCTGGTCGCGGCCGAGCTTGACCGTGCCCAGGCCCAGCGGAGAAACCAGCAGGCCAGTGCTGCCCAGCGGGCGATGCAGTTCGTGCAGGGTCGCTACGCTCATGGCAACAGTTGCTCCCAGGCCGGTACGCCCATCGGTGGTTTCGGCAGCGCCGGCAATGGCTCGGCAGCTTGCGGCTGGATGCCGTCGCGTTCCAGCGAGGCGATGACCCGGTCGGCGAAGTCTGGCGCCAGTGCGAGTTTGGTTGGCCAGCCGACCAGCAGGCGTCCCTGTTCGGCGAGGAAAGCGTTGTCCGGGCGAGTCAGCCCGGTTTGCAGCGGTTCGGCGCGATCGACACGCAAGGTCGCCCACTGCGTAGTGCTGAGGTCGATCCACGGCAACAACTGCGCGATTTCTTTTTGCGCCGTGGCAATCTGCTCGGCCGGCTCGCGGTGCACACCTTCGCTTTCGGCGATGTCGCCGCCCATGTACCAGACCCAGTTGCCATCAGCGGCCGGGTGAGTGGTCACGGTGATGCGCGGTTTGGTGCCGCCGCCCAGGCAGTGAGCATACAGCGGCTTCAGGCCCGGGCCTTTGGCGATGATCATGTGCAGCGGGCGACGTTGCATGGCGGGTTGGGTCAGGCCCAGGTCCTCCAGCAATTGGGCGGTACCGGCCCCGGCACTGAGGACGATGCGCTGAGCACGAATTTCGCGGCCGTCGACTTTCAGGCCGACCAGCACGCCCGCTTCCAGCAGTGGCTCGATGGTTTGTCCGGCGAGCAAACCGTCACCGGCCAGATCGGCCAGGCGCTGGATCAGACTCGGCACATCGACCACCAGTTCGGCGAGGCGATAGACCTTGCCCTTGAAGCGCTTGTCTTGCAGCGCTGGCGGCAGTTGATCGCCCGTGACCTGATCGACGCGGCCGCGCACGGCTTTGCTGGCGAAGAAACTGGTGAGGTTGCCGGCCAGAGTGCCTGGCGACCACAGGTAATGCGCTTCGGACAACAGGCGCACGCCGGACAGGTCCAGTTCGCCGTTGCCGGCCAGCGCCTCACGCCAGCGGCGCGGCATGTCGGCGATCGCTTCCGAAGCGCCGGTCAGCGCGCCGTGCAAGGCGTATTTGGCGCCACCGTGAATGATGCCCTGGGACTTCACACTTTGCCCACCGCCGAGGCTGGCGCTTTCCACCAGCACGGTCGAAAAACCCTGACCGCGCAGGCGCGCGTTCAGCCAGAGGCCGGCGACACCAGCGCCGACAATCAGAACGTCGGTGGAAATAACGGATGGCATGCAACGACCTCAGTGTTCAAGACGAGGGCGCAGTATACAGACTCGGGAAAAGAGGGGATTTGTCGATGATCAACAGGGACGCCGCGAACCTGTAGGAGTGAGCCTGCTCGCGATAGCGGTGTATCAGCCGACATCAATGTTGAAGACAGACAGTTATCGCGAGCAGGCTCACTCCTACAAGGGGAATGTGCTTTGCCGTTAGTGCCCGGCGGTCTTGGAGAACAGCTGAATCACCACCACACCCAGCACGATCAGCGCCATGCCGAGCATCGCCGGCAGATCCAGCTTCTGCCCATAAATGAACAGCGCCGCGACGCTGACCATCACGATGCCCATGCCTGCCCACACGGCGTAGGCGACGCCCACCGGAACGGTGCGCACCACCAGCGTCAGCATCCAGAAAGCGATCCCGTAACCGACGATGACCAGGATCAGCGGCAGCGGGGTGCTCAAGCCTTTGACCGCTTTCATCGAAACGGTGGCAATCACTTCGGCGCAGATGGCGATAGCCAGGTAGGCGTAAGCGTTCATGTGTAAATCCTCATGTAAAACGTTGCATTGCTGAGGCGGCATTCTAGTGATTCGCCAGATGGGGTAAAGTCATCACCTATCTGATTTTAAGATGGGTCAAGCCATGAATACCCAGTGGAATCTGGAACAACTGCGCGCCTTCGTCAGCGTCGCCGAGCAACGCTCGTTTTCCGCCGTGGCCCGCCAGCAGCGCAAGGCGCAGTCGGCGATCAGCAGTGCAATTGCCATGCTGGAAGATGATCTGGGCGTCAGCCTGTTCGAGCGTAGCAGTGGACGGCAACCCAGGCTCACCGAAGCCGGGGAAGCGCTGCTCGAAGAAGCCCGGGAAGTGTTACGTCAATGCGAGCGCCTGAACGGCCGGGCGATGGCGATGATGCGCGGCCAGGAAGCGCAGTTGCGCGTGGCTCAGGACGAAGCGATGCCATATCAGGCATTGGTGGAAAGCTTCGACGCTCTGGCCGAGCAATTTCCCAGCCTCGAAGTGCAACTGACCAGCGCCGCTCAGGGCGAAGTCGCGCGCAAACTGGTCGAGCGCCGCGCCGATCTGGGCCTGCTGTTCTATCACGATGAAATCCCTGAAGCGTTGGAACGCCGGGTATTGGGCCGGGTGGAAATGGTCACCGTCTGCGGGATCAATCATCCGCTGGCGACCCAGTCTTACGTCACCTGCCAGCAGATGGCGCAACACCGGCAGCTGTTGATGTCGACGCAAACCAGCGTCTATCCCGGCAACGAGCCAGCCAGCCCGCAGGTGTGGCGTGCCGACAGTTTCTACGTGATGGCCGAATGGCTGGTGCGTGATCTTGGTTGGGCGTGGCTGCCCCGGCACGTGGTGCAGTACTCGGCTTACCAGGGCCTGATGGTTGAGCTGGAGAGCGAATGGACACCGCCAGCGCTGGTGGTGGAACTGGTCTGGCGCCGGGATGAGCCATTAGGGCCTGCCGCGCGCTGGCTGGCTGAACGTTTTGCCGTGCACTTGCGGGCGATTGGCGACAAAAGTCGATAAACTCCGCCGCCATGAATAGAACTCTCTACACCGTGCTGTTTTACCTGGGGCTGCCATTGGTGGCGATTCGGCTGTGGCTGCGCTCGCGCAAGGCCCCGGCGTATGCCAAGCGGATTGGAGAGCGCTTCTCCTACGGCATGCCGTCACTGCAACCCGGTGGGATCTGGGTGCACGCGGTGTCAGTGGGCGAAAGCATCGCCGCCGCGCCGATGATCCGTGCCTTGCTGCAACGTTATCCACAGCTGCCGATCACCGTGACCTGCATGACCCCGACCGGTTCGGAGCGGATTCAGGCGCTGTTCGCCCACGAGCCGCGAATCCAGCATTGCTATCTGCCGTACGACTTGCCGTGTGCTGCGGCGCGCTTCCTTGATCGGGCACGGCCGAAACTGGCAGTGATCATGGAAACCGAACTGTGGCCCAACCACATTCATCAGTGCGCCAGACGCGGGATCCCGGTGGCGCTGGCCAACGGCCGATTGTCCGAACGTTCGGCTCGGGGTTATGGCCGCTTCAGCAAGCTGACCGCGCCGATGCTCGCCGAAATGAGTTTGTTCGCGGTGCAGACCGAAGCCGAAGCCCAGCGCTTCCGCGATCTGGGCGCACGCCCGGAGACGGTCGAGGTCACCGGTTCGATCAAGTTCGACCTGACCATCGACCCGCAACTGCTGCAGCGCGCCAGTGAGTTGCGCGGCCAATGGCAGGCGCTGGAACGCCCGGTGTGGATCGCCGCCAGCACCCACGAGGGTGAGGACGAAGTGGTGCTCAACGCCCATCGTCGGCTGCTGGCGAACTACCCGAACGCGCTACTGATTCTGGTCCCGCGGCATCCTGAGCGTTTCAACTCGGTGTTTGAACTGTGCCAGCGCGAAGGCTTTGCCACGGTGCGCCGTTCGACCGGCGCCAGCGTCGAGACGGATACCTCGGTGTTGCTCGGCGACACCATGGGTGAGTTGCTGTTTCTCTATGCCCTGGCCGACAGTGCTTTCGTTGGCGGTAGCCTGGTGCCGAATGGCGGACATAACCTGCTGGAACCTGCGGCACTGGCAAAACCGGTGATCTGTGGCCCGCACCTGTTCAACTTCCTCGACATCGCCGCGCAGTTGCGCGAAGCCGGTGCGTTGGCGCAAGTGGATGATGCCGAAGGGCTGGCGGTGGAAGTGCAGCGACTGTTCGAATTGCCGCGTGATGCGCAGCGCATGGCCGAGGCCGGGCTGGCGGTGATGCGCCGCAATCAGGGCGCGTTGCAGCGTTTGCTGGATGGACTGGGCCGGCTGATTCGCTAAGGCATACGGAACTGTCTGAACAGAGGAGATCTCTGTGGCGAGGGGATTTATCCCCGATCGGCTGCGCAGCAGTCGTAAGCCCTGCTTGCCCTATCTGACTGAATCAACCCGGTGAATGGTTTTGGGGCTGCTACGCAACCCGTCGTGGATAAATCCCCTCGCCACAGGGGATTTATCCAGAGTGTTTACGGTCGCGCCTTGAGCTGCGCTTCCGCTGCCTGGGCCAGATCCGGCGGCAGGAAATCCTTGTCCGGGTTGTAGTCGGCTTTCAGATAACGCCGCAGATCTTCCAGGTCCCCCGGATTCAACGTCCCCGCTGCCTGCTTCAAACGCAGGTTGTCGAGAATGTAGTCATAGCGGGTGTTGTTGTAGTTGCGCACCGAGGTGTACAGCTGGCGCTGGGCGTCGAGCACGTCGACGATATTGCGCGTACCCACCTGGTAACCGATTTCTGTGGCTTCCACTGCGCTCTGGTTGGAGATGATTGACTGGCGGCGCGCCTGCACCTGCTCGACATCGGTGTTCACCGCGCGGTGCAGGTTGCGGGTGTTTTCCACGATCTGCCGGCGCAGCGATTCGCGCTGTTGCTCGCTCTGATCGAGTTGCGCGTAGGACTGGCGCACTTGCGAGCTGGTCAGTCCGCCGCTGTAGATCGGGATGCTCAGTTGCAGGCCCACCGTACTCTGCTCGACGTTGCCACTGTACGGGGTACCGAACGCGTTCGGGTTGGCGAAACCGAGGGCGTCGTTGTCACCTTTTTCGTATTTGGCCACGGCGTCGAGGGTCGGCAAGTGGCCGGCCTTGCGCTGCTTCAGGGTCTGTTCGGCAGAGCTGACGGCAAAGTTGCTCGCCAGCAGATTGAGGTTCTGTCTGGCGGCGGTGTCGACCCAGGCCTTGGCGTCATTCGGCGTTGGCGGCAGGATCGGCAGTGTGTGCACGATGCCCTGAATCGAGTTGTACTGACGGTTGGTCAGGGTGATCAGCGCTTCGAAGGCATCGTCGACCTGACGCTGGGCAACGATCCGGTTGGCGCGCGCGGTGTCGTAACTGGCTTGCGATTGCAGCACGTCGGTCTTGTCCGACAGGCCCACGTCGAAGCGTTCGTTGGACTGGTCGAGCTGACGCTTGAACGCGGCCTCTTCGGCCTTGGTCGACGCGAGGTTGTCCTGGCTGCGCAGCACGTTGAAGTAGTCTTGCGCCGATTGCAGGATCAGGTTCTGTTCGGTGGCCGAAAGTTGCAGCGCGGCTTGCTCGTTGACGTCCTTGGCGGCCTGGTACTGGAACCAGCGATCGGCGCGAAACAGCGGCTGGGCGAGGGTCGCCTGATAGGAATGCGCGCTGCGATTGGCGATGGCCGAAGGCTGGTCGATGGAGGTGCGCACGTTGGCTGTTTCGGCACCGCCGGACAGGTTCGGCAGCAGCCCGGCACGGGCCTGTGGCACGACCTCTTTCTGCGCACCGTACTGGGCGCGGGCGGCGGCCAGATCGGCGTTGTTGTCGACGGCTTCCTGATAGACGCTGACCAGATCGGTCTTGGTCGACAAGGGCGCTTCTGCTGCCCAGGCCATTGCGGTGGACGCACAAGACACGGCCACAGCCAGTGAAAGTTTGCGCAGCATGAGGCGATCCCTAGCATTAATATTATGGAAATAATCTTCGCGCCAAGGCTACGGCGCGTCCCGTTTAGCGTCAAGGCGTTACGGGGCAAAGCGAGTGTAGTTGCGCATTCGCATCGCAACAATCCGTCTCGCCTCTGTATTTGCGCCATTCATCATGGTGGCTGCTGCGGTGTTGGCGTTCTTTGCCGGTTGTGTCTAGACTGGCCGGGTTCTTGTCGGGGTGCCTTGCTATGAGGCTGAGATCGAATAATTTCGGATCCCGTTGAACCTGATCAGGTTAGCGCCTGCGTAGGGAACAAGATTTCTCGTCACCCGGCGAGTCCTCTTGTGCTTCGTCCGGGATATTGTTCGACAATCGAACGCTCGACGACGATGCACAGCACCAGTCCTGGTGCGTCCGTGCCTTTCAGGTTCTGCTCCGACAATCCATGCCTGGATGCTGTCTGGAGAGCCCGTGATGACGACTACAAAATCAAAAAACGCGATCAACCTGAGTGACTCGGCCAAGGTCGACGAGCAATCGGTCAAGCCGTTCACCCGTTCGCAAAAAGTCTACGTTCAGGGCTCGCGCCCGGACATCCGCGTGCCGATGCGCGAAATCACCCTGGACGTGACCCCGACCGACTTCGGCGGCGAAATCAACGCGCCGGTCACCGTGTATGACACCTCGGGCCCGTACACCGATCCGAACGTGGTGATCGATGTGCGCAAAGGCCTGGGCGATGTGCGTTCGGCGTGGATCGACGACCGTGGCGACACCGAGCGCCTGCCAGGTTTGAGTTCGAACTTTGGCCAGGAACGCCTCGCCGACCCGGAACTGACCAAGCTGCGCTTTGCCCACGTCAACAACCCGCGCCGCGCCAAGGCCGGGGCCAACGTCAGCCAGATGCACTACGCGCGCAAAGGCATCATCACCGCCGAGATGGAATACGTCGCCATCCGCGAAAACATGAAGCTGCAAGAGGCCCGCGCTGCCGGCCTGTTGGACCAGCAGCACGCCGGCCACAGCTTCGGCGCGAGCATCCCGAAAGAAATCACCGCTGAATTCGTCCGCGAAGAAATCGCCCGTGGTCGCGCGATCATCCCGGCCAACATCAACCACGTTGAACTGGAACCGATGATCATCGGCCGTAACTTCCTGGTGAAGATCAACGGCAATATCGGTAACAGCGCGCTGGGTTCGTCCATCGAAGAAGAGGTGGCGAAACTGACCTGGGGCATTCGCTGGGGTTCGGACACCGTGATGGATTTGTCCACCGGCAAACACATTCACGAAACCCGCGAGTGGATCATCCGCAACTCGCCGGTGCCGATCGGTACTGTGCCGATCTATCAGGCCCTGGAAAAAGTTAACGGCGTCGCCGAAGACCTGACCTGGGAGCTGTTCCGCGACACGCTGATCGAGCAGGCCGAGCAGGGCGTCGACTACTTCACCATTCACGCCGGCGTACTGCTGCGCTACGTGCCGCTGACCGCCAAACGCGTGACCGGTATCGTTTCCCGTGGTGGTTCGATCATGGCCAAGTGGTGCCTGGCGCACCACAAAGAGAACTTCCTCTACACCCACTTCGACGAAATCTGCGAAATCATGAAGGCCTACGACGTCAGCTTCTCGCTGGGCGACGGCCTGCGTCCGGGCTCTATTGCCGACGCCAACGACGAAGCGCAATTCGGCGAACTGGAAACCCTCGGCGAGCTGACCAAGATCGCCTGGAAGCACGACGTGCAGTGCATGATCGAAGGCCCGGGCCACGTGCCGATGCAGTTGATCAAAGAGAACATGGACAAGCAGCTGGAGTGCTGCGACGAGGCGCCGTTCTACACCCTCGGCCCGCTGACCACTGACATCGCACCGGGCTACGACCACATCACTTCCGGTATTGGTGCGGCGATGATCGGCTGGTTCGGTTGCGCAATGCTCTGCTACGTGACGCCGAAGGAACACTTGGGGCTGCCGAACAAGGATGACGTGAAAACCGGGATCATCACCTACAAGATCGCTGCTCACGCAGCGGACCTTGCGAAGGGCCATCCGGGCGCGCAGATTCGTGACAACGCCTTGAGCAAGGCGCGTTTCGAATTCCGTTGGGAGGACCAGTTCAACCTTGGTCTCGATCCGGACACCGCGCGTTCGTATCACGATGAAACCCTGCCGAAGGACTCGGCCAAGGTCGCGCACTTCTGTTCGATGTGCGGGCCGAAATTCTGCTCGATGAAGATCACCCAGGAAGTCCGCGAGTACGCGGCCAACCAGCGGATCGACGCGGTCGACGTGGACGTCGCCCAAGGCCTGGCGGAACAAGCCGAGCGGTTCAAGAAGGAAGGCAGTCA
The DNA here is from genome assembly GCF_002878485.1 of Pseudomonas sp. AD21. Classification (NCBI taxonomy): domain Bacteria; kingdom Pseudomonadati; phylum Pseudomonadota; class Gammaproteobacteria; order Pseudomonadales; family Pseudomonadaceae; genus Pseudomonas; species Pseudomonas sp. AD21. The sequence continues at coordinate 13,478 of NZ_NQYG01000012.1, read as the reverse complement.
GCTTTACAAAAAAGTCTGATCCGGTTCTCACTGATCGTTCCCACGCAGAGCGTGGGAACGATCACTACACAACAAAAATGTCCCTCTGAGATAACACCCTTGAGCATTCAACCCGGCACCTATTCCCCCGACCTCGCCGTCCCCGCCGACAAGCGTGTATTCGGCGGTCGCGATCTGTTTTCCCTGTGGTTTTCCCTTGGCATCGGCCTGATGGTTCTGCAGACCGGCGCATTGCTGGCGCCAGGTCTGGGCCTGTCGGGTTCGTTGCTGGCGATTTTTCTCGGCACGCTGGTGGGCGTGCTGCTGTTGGCCGCCGTTGGCGTGATTGGCAGCGACACCGGCCTGTCATCAATGGCGGCCCTCAAGCTGAGCCTGGGCAGCAAAGGCGCGAGCCTGCCGGCGCTGCTCAATTTGCTGCAACTGATCGGTTGGGGCTCGTTCGAAATCATCGTCATGCGCGACGCCGCCAGCCTGCTCGGTACCCGCGCGTTCAGCGAAGGTTCGCTATGGGCCAGTCCGATGCTGTGGACCTTGTGTTTCGGTGCACTGGCGACTTTGCTCGCGGTCAGCGGGCCGCTGACGTTCGTGCGCAAGATCCTGCGCAAATGGGGCATCTGGCTGATTCTGGCCGCGTGCATCTGGCTGACGTGGAACCTGTTCGCCAAGGCTGATCTGGCTGCACTGTGGGCGCGCACAGGTGACGGTTCGATGCCGTTCGCCGTGGGTTTTGACATTGCCATCGCGATGCCGCTGTCGTGGTTGCCGCTGATTGCCGACTACTCGCGATTCGGCAAGCGCGCGAAGAATGTCTTCGGTGGCACGGCCATTGGTTTCTTCATCGGCAATTTCTGGCTGATGAGCCTCGGCGTGGCCTACACCCTGGCGTTCGCCCCGAGCGGTGAAGTCAACGCGCTGCTGTTGGCCTTGGCCGGTGCCGGCCTGGGGATTCCGCTGTTGCTGATTCTGTTGGATGAGTCGGAAAACGCTTTCGCCGACATTCATTCGGCAGCGGTGTCGAGCGCGATTCTGTTGCGCTTGAAGGTCGAGCATCTGGCCTTGGCCATCGGCGTGATCTGCACCCTGATCGCGTTGTTGGCGCCACTGGCGCAGTACCAGAACTTCCTGCTGTTGATCGGTTCGGTGTTCGCGCCGCTGTTCGGCGTGGTGCTGGTGGATCACTTCATCCTGCGCAAACGCAGCGCTCAGGTGGCCTCAGCCGCATTGCGCTGGCCGGCGCTGCTGGCGTGGCTGGGCGGGATCAGCACCTACCACTTGCTGGCGAATCTGTATCCGGACATCGGCGCGACCCTGCCGGCACTGGTGCTGGCAGGGCTGTTGCAACTGGTGCTCGGTCGAGCCTTCAGTTACGGCCCGGAAACAGCTCGGGTTTGATGATGCCGTTCAGACGCGGGTAAGGAATCTTCAGTTCGACGTGGCCCAGCGCGTAAGGCGCGAGGGTGCTCACGTCGTACTTGAGGATCACGCCGCCGTAGGTCAGCGCCACGTTCGGGGTTTTCACGAACGGCCAGTTCTTCACGAAGTCGGCTTCCTGATCAAGCTTGGTGCTGATCAGCCAGCTGTTGTGCGCGACTTGCGCAGCCTTCCAGAACGCCTCTTCCTGACCCGGCAGCAACATATCCGACAGGTTCAGCACTTTATGCTGCTGGCGCGAATAGTTGATGAAGCCACGACCGGGGGTGCCGTGGGCGCCGCCGGTATCGAGGTAGCTCGACAGCTCGATGATCACCAAGCCGTCATGCTGCTCGCGTACCTTGGCCTGCAAATAGCTGCTGTTGCGCGGGCCGGCCGTTTGCAGGAACTGTTCACGATAAGCCGCCAGCGTCGGTGCCACCGGCGCATTCGCCTCGGTGCGGGTCATTTGCAGCAGGCGTTTTTCGATAATGCCGTCCAGCGCAGGTTCGGCCGCGAAGTGCACGGTATCGATATTCACCAGCGGACAGTCAGGGTTGGAACAGCCGGGTTTCAGGGTTTCCGACGCGTCGCGGGTGGTTTCCAGCGGCGCACGGTAGTTGGGTTGGAACAGGTTGGCGCAGGCGCCCAGGGTCAGGGCGATGGCGGCCACGGAGGCAATTTTGAAAAGCGACATGGGCGTCCTTTCTGAAACAGGGGAAGGCAAAAAGTTATCCGCTTCGACTCTCGCCGAAGCAGTCAGTTCGCCACTAAGCTAATTAGAGTGGGTTTCGCCTCCACCGTCCATCCCGCTGACGGTAAAGGGGCTGCATCAATCATCAGCGGCGCGTTAGGATGGCGCGAAGTCGAGGTTGCAAGTAACAAAACGGAACCTCGTATTGGATTTGCAGTAAAGAGGATGCTCATGACTGATTTTGCCAACGCCACTCCGGCCACCGTCGATGTCGTAAAGCGCGAGCGCTGCTACGAGGGCTTCTACAAGCTCGACCGTTTGCACTTGCGCCATGAACTGTTCGCCGGCGGCATGAGTCGCGAAATCAACCGCGAAGTCTTCGTGCGTCACGATGCCGTGTGCATGCTGCCCTACGATCCGCAGCGCGACGAAGTGGTGTTGATCGAGCAGTTTCGCGTCGGCGCCATGGGCAAGACCGACAACCCGTGGCTGGTAGAGCTGGTCGCCGGTCTGATCGACAAAGAAGAAGTGCCGGAAGAGGTTGCTCACCGCGAGGCGCAGGAGGAAGCTGGACTGGACATCAAGGCCCTGTGGCCGATGACCAAATATTTCCCGTCACCGGGTGGCAGCAACGAATTCGTGCATTTGTTTCTGGGGCGTTGCAGCACCGAAGGCGTAGGCGGCCTGCATGGGCTGGAGGAAGAAGCAGAAGATATCCGCGTCACGGTCTGGGCCTTCGAAGATGCCTTGCAGGCCGTCCGTGACGGACGCATTGCCAACGCGGCGAGCATCATCGCCTTGCAATGGCTGGCGCTCAACCGCGCCGAAGTGAGGGGGTTATGGTCGTAAACAAGCTGCGCGATCGTTATCGAGTTGACCTTGCGGGGCTGCAAGCCGCCTGCGAGGCCAACTACGCGCGCCTGATGCGACTGGTCCCGGACATGCGCAACGACCCGGAGGCGCGGCGCATTGCCGTGACCCAGGGCGAGCAGATGCTCGGCGTGCTGGCTCTCGAAGTGCTGCAGACCTGCCCATACACCACCACTTTGCAGGTGCGTCAGGAGCACAGCCTGCCGTGGCTGCCGGTGCCGCAACTGGAAGTGCAGGTCTATCACGACGCGCGCATGGCCGAGGTGATCAGCGCCGAGCATGCACGACGCTTTCGCGGCATCTATCCTTACCCGAACGCCGCGATGCATCAGCCGGATGAAAAGGCCCAGCTCAATCTGTTCCTGGGGGAATGGCTGAGCCATTGTCTGGCTTTGGGGCACGAGTACGAAGTCGTACGCTAGTTGTGAACTGCGTCCGGTTCGCCGGTTTCCCCTTTGCGTCTTCCCCCAGCATAATTGCGGCACTCAACCGATTCCGTGCTTTTGCCCTGGGAGAACGCCTTGCCGAGCGTATCCACATTGACCACCGCCGATCCGGCGTTGCTGGTGCAGCTATCCGACAGTCACCTGTTCGCCGAGGCGGACGGTACGCTGCTGGGCATGAACACCCGCGAGAGCCTGCAAAAGGTCATCGAACAGGTGCTCAGGCAGCAACCTCGGATCGACTTGATTCTGGCCACGGGTGACCTTTCCCAGGATGGCACGCTGGAGTCGTATCAACAGTTTCGTGAAATGACGGCACAGATCGATGCGCCGGCGCGCTGGATTCCCGGCAATCACGATGAGCCGCAAATCATGGCTCAGGCCGCAGTGCAAAGTGCATTGCTGGAGTCAGTGGTCGATGTCGGCAACTGGCGCGTGACCTTGCTCGACTCGGCGGTGCCGGGCTCCGTGCCCGGTTATCTGCAGGACGATCAATTGCAGTTGCTCGCCCGTTCGCTGAGCGAGGCGCCGGAACGCCATCATCTGGTGTGTTTCCACCATCATCCGGTACCGGTGGGTTGTGCCTGGGCGGAGCCGATCGGCTTGCGCAATCCCGAAGCATTCTTCGACGTGCTGGACCGCTTCCCGCAGGCGCGCGCGGTGCTGTGGGGGCATGTGCATCAGGAAATTGACCGAGAGCGCAACGGCGTACGGCTGATGGCTTCGCCTTCGACCTGCATTCAGTTCGAGCCGAACAGTCACGACTTCAAGGTCGGCGAACAGGCCCCGGGGTATCGCTGGTTGCGGCTGTTGCCGGATGGACGGCTGGAGACTGGCGTCGAGCGAGTTACCGACTTCGAGTTCACCGTCGATTACGGCTCCAACGGTTATTGAAGACCGCGTTGCGGCCATCGCGAGCAGGCTCACTCCCAGGGGAATGCGATCAACTGTCGGAGCGAGCCTGCTCGCGAAGGCGTCCGCACAAACACCCACGATCTCCCTGACTCCCTGTAAACTCCGCTATCTTTCGCCGACACTCAGGGAGCTCAAATGTCCGGTTCGATCCTCTATATCCACGGTTTCAACAGCGCCCCGGCCTCGAAAAAAGCCTGTCAGCTGGTCGCGGTGATGGAGCGGCTGGGTTTGAGCGACAAGTTGCGTATCCCGGCGCTGCACCACCACCCGCGCGAAGCCATCGGTCAGCTGGAGCAGGCAATCGCCGAGCTGGACAGCCCATTGCTGGTGGGAAGCTCACTCGGCGGCTACTATGCGACTCACCTTGCCGAGCGCCATGGCCTGAAAGCCCTGCTGGTCAACCCGGCGGTCAGCCCGCACCGGATGTTCGACGGATACCTTGGCCCGCAGAAAAACCTGTATACCGATGAAACCTGGGAACTGACCCACGACCACGTGACGGCCCTGGCCGAACTGGAAGTGCCGGCCCCCGTGGATGCGCAGCGCTATCAGGTGTGGTTGCAGACCGGCGATGAAACACTGGATTATCGCCTCGCCCAGCAGTACTACCGGGCCTGTGCCTTGCGCATTCAGGCCGGCGGCGACCATAGTTTCCAGGGTTTTGCCGGGCAATTGCCGGCGTTGCTGAGTTTTGCCGGCATTGGCGCCGATTTGTATCAGGCAATCGATTTCACCGCACTGTGATGTCTTGCCCCTTTTTCATTGAATCACTGACGACGAGACCCTATGGCCACTCCCAGCGCTAGCTCTTATAACGCCGACGCCATCGAAGTCCTCTCGGGCCTCGACCCGGTGCGTAAACGCCCCGGCATGTACACCGACACCAGTCGGCCGAACCACCTGGCCCAGGAAGTCATCGACAACAGTGTCGATGAAGCCCTGGCCGGCCACGCCAAATCGGTGCAGGTGATCCTGCACGCCGATCACTCGCTGGAAGTCAGCGACGACGGTCGCGGCATGCCGGTCGACATTCACCCGGAAGAGGGCGTGTCGGGTGTCGAGCTGATCCTCACCAAACTGCATGCGGGCGGCAAGTTTTCCAACAAGAACTACCAGTTCTCCGGCGGTCTGCACGGGGTGGGTATTTCTGTGGTCAACGCCTTGTCGACCGAAGTCCGGGTGCGTGTAAAACGTGACGGCAACGAATACCAGATGACCTTCAACGATGGCTTCAAGGCCACCGAGCTGGAAATCGTCGGTACCGTCGGCAAGCGCAACACCGGTACCAGCGTGTACTTCGCGCCGGACCCGAAATACTTCGACTCACCGAAATTCTCCATCAGCCGCCTCAAGCACGTGCTCAAGGCCAAGGCTGTGCTGTGCCCGGGGCTGCTGGTCAGCTTCGAAGACAAAGGTACCGGCGAGAAAGTCGAGTGGCATTACGAAGACGGCCTGCGCTCCTATCTGGTGGACGCGGTCAGCGAATTCGAACGCCTGCCGGAGGAGCCGTTCTGCGGCAGCCTGGCCGGCAATAAAGAAGCGGTCGACTGGGCGCTGCTGTGGCTGCCGGAAGGTGGCGACGCGGTGCAGGAAAGCTACGTCAACCTGATCCCGACGCAGCAGGGCGGTACCCACGTCAATGGTTTGCGTCAGGGCCTGCTCGATGCGATGCGCGAGTTCTGCGAATTCCGCAGCCTGCTGCCGCGCGGCGTGAAGCTGGCGCCGGAAGACGTCTGGGAGCGCATCGCTTTCGTGCTGTCGATGAAAATGCAGGAGCCGCAATTCTCCGGCCAGACCAAAGAGCGTCTGTCATCCCGCGAAGCGGCGGCGTTTGTCTCAGGTGTGGTCAAGGACGCCTTCAGCCTGTGGCTCAACGCCAACCCGGAAACCGGTCTGGCGCTGGCCGAACTGGCGATCAACAACGCCGGTCGCCGCCTCAAGGCGAGCAAGAAAGTCGAGCGCAAGCGCGTCACCCAAGGCCCTGCGCTGCCGGGCAAACTGGCTGACTGCGCGGGTCAGGACCCGATGCGTTCGGAGCTGTTCCTGGTCGAAGGTGATTCCGCCGGTGGTTCCGCCAAGCAAGCGCGGGACAAGGAATTCCAGGCAATCCTGCCCTTGCGCGGCAAGATCCTCAACACCTGGGAAGTCGACGGCAGCGAAGTGCTCGCCAGCCAGGAAGTGCACAACATCGCCGTGGCCATCGGGGTTGATCCGGGTGCGGCAGACATGAGCCAGCTGCGCTACGGCAAAATCTGCATCCTCGCCGACGCCGACTCCGACGGTCTGCACATCGCCACGCTGCTGTGCGCGTTGTTCGTCCAGCATTTCCGCCCGCTGGTGGACGCCGGTCACGTCTACGTGGCGATGCCGCCGCTGTACCGCATCGATCTCGGCAAAGAGATCTACTACGCCCTCGACGAAGCCGAGCGCGACGGTATTCTCGACCGTCTGGTGGCCGAGAAGAAGCGTGGCAAACCACAGGTCACCCGATTCAAAGGCCTGGGCGAAATGAACCCGCCACAGCTGCGTGAGACCACCATGGACCCGAATACCCGTCGTCTGGTGCAACTGACGCTGGGCGAAGATTTTGCCGAAACCTCGGAAATGATGGACATGCTGCTGGCGAAGAAACGCGCCGGTGACCGCAAGACCTGGCTCGAATCCAAGGGCAACCTGGCCGAGGTGCTGGCCTGATGCGGTTTGGCTGGGTATTGGCGAGTGCGTTGCTACTGAGTGCGATGACGGTGTCGGCGGAGCCTGCACCAGAGTTGAAGTTACTGTCCGAACATCCGGTTGACGGCATGCGCGGCGGCAACCTGTCGGGGCTGGCGATGTGCGGTAAAGATCTGTGGACGGTCTCTGACCGTGACGATGACCAGATCTATCGTCTCGACACCCGTGATCAGGTCTGGCAGGCCGAAACGGTGCGTGTCGACGTGCCGTCATTGCCAGACAGCGGATTGCCTTGGGGCTTGCGCGTGCGGACGTGGGCAGCGCAGTTCGTGCGTGGCGGTGATCTGGATTTCGAAGGCATCACGTGCGACAACGCGGGCAATCGCTACATCGTCAGCGAAGCCCATGCAGCCGTATTGCAGGTATCGCCGCAAGGCACGGCGTCGTGGCTGAAAATCTCGCCGATGCTGGTCCGTGAAGCACGAGCCAGTGGCATGTTGCTGCACTTCAACGCCTTGTTCGAAGGCCTGACGGTCAACCCGGCGGGCGATGAAATATGGCTGGCTGCCGAGCGCGAGCGCCGTGGCCTGCTGAAGATCAAGCGCCAGCAAACGGTCTGGGATTGCGACGGCGGCTGTGTGCTGTTCAGCGAAGACGGGGTCGAGATGCAGCCGCCGCAGTTTCCCAATGCCCGGGTGGTGACGCGCGACTTCGCCGATCTGGCGTTGTTCAACGGCAAGCTGTTCACGCTGGAGCGTAACGCGTACCAGATCTGCCGCCGCGATGCGGTGACGGCCAAAGTCGAACGTTGTTGGTCGTTCGCCGAGGAGGCCTTGCAGCCGCAGCGACGTTATTCACAGGCCTTCGGTTTGGCGGAAGCGCTGGTGGTGGACGCCGACGGCGCCTGGATCGGCCTCGACAACAATGATGGTGCCCGCGCTGACGGCGAGAAACGCCCGATTGTCTGGCGCTTCGCCGCACCTGATGGTGGCTGGAGCGCCCAGCCTTAGCCGTGCTGTGTCGGAGTATTGCGCAAGGGTTTTCGCCGATCTGCGAGCAGATCAGGAAACTGCTGCAATACTTCAATTGGGAACGATCGCCCGGTTATTGTTGAGCACGTCTGAGGTGGCTCAATCGGGCTGGTTATGAACAGCGTGCCATTGATGAGGCGCGCTGGATGATGTGTGCTGGCCGGTGGTTGAGGTCCGAGCCATGGTGAGCAGGCAATGAAGCTCTGAGGCAATGCTGTCGAGAGAGTTGTGTGGTCGTTGAATTCCGACATGTCGTGCAAGGCTCGGGGAAACTTGAAACGCCGACTGCGGGAGATTCAATGATGAAACTCAACCTCTTTATTGCGGGTTTTTTGCTTGTCTGGAGTGCACAGGGATTGGCCGCCGACCCTGAGCTGCGGATGCTTTCAGAGCATCCGGTTGATGGGATGCGCGGAGGTAATCTGTCCGGGCTGGCCAAGTGTGGCGAGCAGTTGTGGACGGTGTCGGATCGAGATGATGATCGGATCTACAGGCTCGATACGCAAGGCAAGGTGTGGAAGGCCGAGGCTGTTTTGATTAATGTTCCACCGGTGCCTGAAGATCCCGGTCGGACCTTGGCCATGAAAACCCAGAGCTTTTTCAGGTCGCTTGCGGGAAACGGTGCGTTGGACTTTGAAGGGATCACCTGCGACGCTGCCCGGAATCTTTACGTTCTCAGTGAAACGTATTCAGCCATTCTCAAGGTCTCGACAAATGGAGCCTTGGTCTGGCTGACCATCTCGCCGAGGATGTTGACGAAGGCGAGGGAAGCCGGGTTGTTGGCGCACGCCAATGCGCTGTTTGAAGGATTGGTGATTACGGGTGTTGCGAGCACTGAAATCTGGCTGGCTGCTGAGCGGCAAAAAAGAGGGTTGGTAAAAATCGAGCGGCGTATTACGCCCATTTATTACACATGGTATTGCGCTTCCGATTGTGTGGTGATGACCGAGGGAGGGCTGGCGCCGCAGCCACCACAATTTCCAGGTTCCAAACCGGTAGAGCGGGATTTTTCGGATATTGCTCTATTCAATGACAAGCTGTTTCTGCTGGATCGCAACGCTTTCAAAATCTGTCGACATGAAATGTTGACGGGTAAACAGGAGCGCTGCTGGTCATTCGCTGCGGATGCACTGGTTCCGAATCGTCAATATGCCTCCGAACACGGATTGACCGAGGCGTTGCTGATCGACGCGCAAGGCGCGTGGATTGGCGTCGACAACAATTTTGCAACCCGTGCCGATGGCGAGTCTCGCCCAATTGTGTGGCGCTTTGCAGCGCCTGAGGGTGGCTGGAGTCAATGAGCATGAGTGAACAACCACCGGGCAAGCGCGCCGGGCGGATTTTTATGATTTTGGCCTGGTGCGCAGCGCTGTTTCTGGCCACACGGTTTTTCGGCCAGTGGGAGCAACGCCAGCAGAATCCGAACGTGGTGGTCAGTTCGGAGCAGGGCGAAGGATTTATCGAAGTGAAGCTGGCCGGCAATGCCCAAGGGCATTTTGTCGCCAGCGGCCAGATCAACGGTGAGCCGGTGGAGTTCATGCTCGACACCGGTGCCACCGATGTGGCGATCCCGGCGGATCTGGCCCAGCGCTTGAAACTGGAAGAAGGTTTCGGTGTGACCCTGAGCACGGCCAACGGCCTGAGCCAGGGCTACCGGACAAAGATCGACCGCCTGCAACTGGGCGACATTGTGCTGCGGGACGTCCGCGCATTGGTCGCGCCGGGGCTGCATGGCGATCAGGTGCTGCTCGGCATGAGCGCCCTGAATAAACTTGAATTTACCCAGCGCGGTGGCACCATGCTGCTGCGCCAGACAACGAACCGATGAGGCCCGCATGAGCGACTCCCTTGATCTCAGCCTGGACGGTGTAGAACGCCGCTCGCTGGCTGACTTCACCGAAAATGCCTACCTCAACTACTCCATGTACGTGATCATGGACCGTGCTTTGCCGCATATCGGCGACGGCTTGAAACCCGTACAGCGGCGTATCGTCTACGCCATGAGCGAGCTGGGGCTGGACGCCGATTCCAAGCACAAGAAATCGGCGCGTACCGTCGGTGACGTGCTCGGCAAGTTCCACCCGCACGGTGACTCGGCGTGCTACGAAGCGATGGTGCTGATGGCCCAGCCGTTCAGCTATCGCTACACGCTGGTCGACGGCCAGGGCAACTGGGGTGCGCCGGACGATCCGAAGTCTTTCGCCGCCATGCGTTACACCGAAGCGCGGCTGTCGCGTTATTCCGAAGTGCTGCTCAGCGAACTGGGTCAGGGTACTGCCGACTGGGGCCCGAACTTCGACGGCACCCTGCAGGAACCGCTGGTGCTGCCGGCACGTTTGCCGAATATCCTGCTCAACGGCACCACCGGTATCGCCGTGGGCATGGCCACCGACGTACCGCCGCACAACCTGCGCGAAGTCGCCACTGCCTGTGTGCGCCTGCTCGATGAGCCGAAAGCCACGGTCGAGCAGCTCTGCGAACACATTCAAGGCCCGGACTATCCGACCGAAGCGGAAATCATCACCCCGCGCGCCGACCTGCTGAAAATTTACGAAACCGGCAAGGGCTCGGTGCGCATGCGCGCTGTGTACCACGTCGAGGACGGCGACATCATCGTCACTGCGCTGCCGCATCAGGTTTCCGGGGCCAAGGTGCTGGAGCAGATTGCTGCGCTGATGCAGGCCAAACCGTCGAAAGCGCCGCAGATCGCCGATCTGCGTGACGAATCCGACCACGAAAACCCGTGCCGCATCGTGATCATTCCGGTCAACAGCCGCGTCGATCACGAAGCGCTGATGCAGCACCTGTTCGCCAGCACCGAACTGGAGTCGACCTACCGGGTCAACGTCAACATCATCGGTCTGGACGGCAAGCCGCAACTGAAAAACCTGCGTGCGTTGCTGGTCGAATGGCTGGAGTTCCGCGTGCTGACCGTGCGTCGCCGCCTGCAATTCCGCCTCGACAAGGTCGAGCGCCGCCTGCACCTGTTGGACGGTTTGCTGATCGCTTATCTCAACCTGGATGAAGTGATCCACATCATCCGTACCGAAGAGCACCCGAAAGCCAAGCTGATCGAGCGTTTCGCCCTCAGCGAGATCCAGGCCGACTACATCCTCGACACCCGTCTGCGTCAGTTGGCGCGACTGGAAGAGATGAAGCTGCGCGACGAGCAGGATGAACTGCTCAAGGAACAAGCCAAGCTGCAAGCGCTGTTGGGCAGCGAAGCCAAGCTGAAGAAGCTGGTGCGCACCGAGCTGTTGAAAGACGCTGAAACCTATGGCGATGACCGCCGCTCGCCAATCGTCGAGCGCGCTGAGGCCAAAGCGCTGACCGAACACGATCTGCTGCCGAACGAGAAAGTCACCGTCGTACTGTCGGAAAAAGGCTGGATCCGTTCGGCCAAGGGCCACGAGATCGACGCTACCGGCCTGTCGTACAAGGCTGGCGACGGCTTCAAGACCTCGGCGGCGGGGCGTTCCAATCAGTCTGCCGTGGTGATTGACTCCACGGGTCGCAGCTACTCGGTCGCCGCGCACACGTTGCCGTCGGCCCGGGGCCAGGGCGAGCCGTTGACCGGCCGTCTGACGCCGCCACCGGGTGCCACGTTCGAATGCGTGCTGATGCCGGAAGACGATGCGCTATACGTGATCGCCTCCGATGCCGGTTACGGCTTCGTGGTCAAAGGCGAAGACCTGCAAGCCAAGAACAAGGCTGGTAAAGCCCTGTTGAGCCTGCCGAACAACGCCAAGGTCATCACGCCGCGTCCGGTGACTGATCGCGAGAACGACTTGCTTGCCGCCGTGACAAGCGAGGGGCGGATGCTGGTCTTCAATATCAGCGATTTACCGCAGTTGGCGAAGGGCAAGGGCAACAAGATCATCGGTGTCCCGGGTGACCGTGTCGCCAGCCGTGAAGAGTTTGTCACGGACATCGCTGTTATCCCCGCGGGGGCTACGTTGATCCTGCAAGCAGGCAAACGTCCATATAAACTGAAAGCTGAAGACCTCGAACACTACAAAGGTGAGCGCGGACGGCGTGGTAACAAGCTTCCACGTGGCTTCCAGCGGGTCGATGCGCTGCTCGTCGAAAACCTCAATTAGGCGAAAACGCCCATCTAGAGGCGTCGATCTACGATTTAACGCGTAGATCGACGCTTTGGCGCTGGAGTCGGAACGCATATTCACGGATGATATGGCCTTTCCAAGCGCCGGCGTGGCCGAGCGTTCTTCATATTTATTGAGTATTTTCACTGTGGTCAGCCTTGTGGCGGCCACCTGGACGGGATGATGACTTCTCTGCGCCCCCTTATTTTCCTGCTCGCCGGCGTTCTTGGCCTGGCGGGTTGCAGCGTTCACCAGCCGGTGTCGCTGTATCAGCTGGACAGCGGAAGTCCGGCTCAGCCTGCGCAAAGCACAGGTATGGCGGTTTTGTTGGGCCCGGTAGTCATCGCTGATTACCTGCAACGTGAAACCCTGCTGCAACGTCAACCGGACGGCAGCCTGCAAGCCTCGACCGACGGTCGCTGGGCGGGCAGCCTTTCGTCGGATATTGATCAATTGCTAATGCGTCAGGTTGCCGGTCATCTCGACAGCCAGCGTGTGGTATTGGCGCCGGCCACCTTGGGGTTTACCCCGGATGTGCAGGTATTGCTGACCATCACGCGTCTGGACTCCGGTGAGAAGCAACCGGCGATTCTCGATGCGCAATGGCGCCTGATCGACCGCCGTGGTCAGGTGCGCGATAACCGCATCGTCCATCTGCAAGAGCTGCACGCTGGCACGACGGCTTCGCAGGTTCAGGCACAAGGCATTCTGCTGCAACGTCTGGCCGAGCAACTGTCGGTGGCGCTTAAACCATTGGCCAACCAGCCTCCGGTAGCCGAAGCACCGCGTAAAGCGGCGCCAAAACCGGCAGCGCCGGCAGCGGAATCCGGGAAGCAGCCGAAGATCCCGATGGCTTCGCCGATTCGCACCGACATGGAAGTGTTCCGCTTCTGAGTCTGATTTGAGTCAAAACAAAGCCCGCCTTGTGCGGGCTTTGTTGTGTCTGGGGGCTGGAGATCTACGGTATGACAGCTGGCCTCTTCGCGAGCAAGCCCGCTCCCACGGGGAAGTGATGAGCGTCGCACAACCGATGCAGCAGTTGAAGATCCGCATTGTGTGGGCTGGCCTCTTCGCGAGCAGGCTCGCTCCCACGGGGAAGTGATGAGCGTCGTACAACCGATGCAGCAGTTGAAGATCCGCATTGTGTGGGCTGGCCTCTTCGCGAGCAGGCTCGCTCCCACGGGGAAGTGATGAGCGTCGTACAACCGATGCAGCAGTTGAAGATCCGCATTGTGTGGGCTGGCCTCTTCGCGAGCAGGCTCGCTCCCACGGGGAAGTGATGAGCGTCGCACAACCGATGCAGCAGTTGAAGATCCGCATTGTATGGGCTGGCCTCTTC